>CAYWBC010000118.1:0-10813 GCA_964456285.1 uncultured Bacteroidales bacterium | reverse complement strand
CAACTATGAAAATTTCTTGAAAATTAGCTGATCTGACAAAATCATAATATCCTATGTGCTTAAAAATCTGCGAATTGTAAAATTGTTGTCGTTTTTAGCGGCTATGCGGTCATTGGGCCTATATAAGGTTTCTTCTTTATTTCACATTCTTTCATCTTTTCAATATCCCAAATGACTAATTTCCTAACTCCGGGTTCAAATCAATATCACCCTGAGGTATTGGGTAAAAATAAGCACTCTTATCAAAGGTTTCCGGTGGCCCTCCTTCCTCCGCATGACGCAGGCTGGGCAAATCTTCCACCATTTCAAGCCGTATCATGTCAAACCAACGGCCCTCGGGCTCACCTGCCAATTCCCAGGCGCGTTCCCATACTACTGAATCGGCAAATGCTTCGGACGATAAACCTGTTTGCAAATCATACACCGAAGGAATGTATATATTCACATTATTAGCCCGGCGACGGATCATATTTACACATTCGTAGGCTTTTGCATCCAACTGGCCGGAGCGGGCTGCGGCTTCTGCGTAAGTGAGAAGGGTATGAGCAAAACGGAATATGTAAATTCTTTGAAGACCCGTATAATAAGTGTAATCCCAATCATCATCAAAGTATTGATTCGCTGATACCTCTAAAGGGTCATAATAAAATTTTCTATAACCTATCCTGTTGCAAGGATCAACGGTTTTCAACTCTATATACCCTGTATCTTGAGGGAAATAATCAGCCGGCACATAAATTCTTGAATAAAATGTGATTTCTTTTCGGTAGTTGACAGGATAATCATTGTAAAATTTCAATTCTGAACAATAGAAAATCTGAGAAATAAATGGGGAACCCGGTTCTAGCATGAAAAATTGTCCATAGGAATAGTCATAAGTCCTTCCAACATAAATGTGGTTTATTTCCTCTATACTCTCTGTTTCTGATGGATTTTGGAAAAAGATAGTGAAAATTTCTTCCTGATTATACAAATATTGACATTCCCAAAGTTGTGCAAAGTTATCAAGTAAACCGAATCCAAAATACTCCGCACTATCTATTACCTCCTCAGCTTCCTTTGCTGCGTAATTGTACTTTGTATGATCGCTGGCGGGATAACCAGCCCAGCTTAAATAGAGTTCAGCCAATAGGGCTTTTGCAGTGCCCCTGTGCGGGGTATGGTAAGGTATACGTGACTCATTATTACTCTTTGGTAAAAGGGAGAGAGCATTGCTAATATCATCCTCAATGAATGAATAGATTTCATTATATGAGGCTTTTGTAACTGAAAATGAAATATCTGTATCTTCTATTAATGGAATTTCACCGTAGGTTCTGGTTAAACGGAAATAACAATAAGCCCTGATAAAATACAGTTCTCCAATAAGTTCACTTGTCTTTTGATCTGGAAAAGAATTGATATTATATTGACATATAATATTATTTACCGATGCAACTGTTGAGTAAAGCAGATTCCATGCTACATCCGAACTTATGTCATAAGGGTATTCTGACCAACAGGTACCTTCCTCATAAAATCCCGAATAATTTGATGTCCATAAATTTAAGTCGTCCCCCTTAATGTTGGCTTTGTAAATAAATATATCATTTAAGGCCTTACCCAATTTACCGTATACCCCTCCAACTGCCTTCAATAGCTCATCGTAGCTTTTAATCTCTCCAATCGATATTTCTTCAGGATGGAAAAAATCTTCGCAATTCCAACAGCTAAATATTAACATTAATACAATTATTCGTCTTTTCATTTTCTTTAAAAAAAAATTATAAGAATTGCTTTTTCAGAATTTCAGATTTATTGAAACGTAAACTGCTTTCGGATTGGGATAGGAGCCTCTGTCTACCGAATTATCCGAAAAATTATTGTCGGTAAAAATGGTGGCTTCCGGATCGTATCCCCCGTATCGTGTAATGGTCAACATGTTCTCAAAACTCAATGAAACCATACATTCGATTTTTCCTGCAATTTTTTTTGGCACTCTATAGTTAAGCGATATCGTTTTCAACCTGATAAAGCTTGCATCTTCTATGAATTCGGATGATTCGTAGAAATACGGGGACTGAATTATTTTCAATGAATCATTGATAAAACCATCCATTTCTCTGTTTACTCCGGTTATGAAAGTAGCAGCCCGGGTTGCATTGTATTTCTCAAACCCGATGGCTGCGTACCAGATCATATCCAGGCTTAAGTTCTTGTACTGAATGGTGCTGGCATAATTACAGGTGTATTTAGGTATTGAATTTCCAATCATAACTTTATCATTCTGGTTCAGAACGTTATCCGAAGTATCAGCATTCTGGAATTTCATTCCCCGGTGTTCAACGTATAAATTACTCTCGGACATTTCATCGGCCTCTGTCCACCTTCCCTGAATCTTATACCCGTATATGTTACCCAGTGGCTCTCCTTCGTTTATAATAAACTCAGGCATCAGAACGTCTGAGTCGATAAATGACATAGCTTCTTCACCAAATAATTTTGAAACAGTCTGCGAAGACGTGGAAAGGTTAAACTGATTGTGCCATATAAATAGCTGTTTTTGCACCGTAGTCCATTCAAATCCCATTTCAAAACCTTTTACCTTAATTTCGCCTATGTTCAGAAACATTTTACCGCCGCCGTAGTAAGCGGGTATATCACGTTGGACAATTAAACCGCTGATCTGTTTATCAAAATATGCTGCTGAAAATGATATACGGTTATTTAAAAACGAACTCTTCAGTCCATAATTTATTTCGGTTGTCAATTCATGTTTTAGGTGGTGGTTGGCATATTGTAGCACAGCTGGATAATAGCCGGTATTCTGATTTGCCGTATAGGGTACATCCTCAAATAAATCGTTTGCCAGGCCATTAAGCGGATAGTTACCGCTTCTTCCCCAGTTCGTATAAAGATTGAACCGGTTGAGCCATTTTAAATTACGAAAAGGTTTTTCATGGGCTATGTCCCAGCTTAATGCAACTGAAGGGAACAGATAGTAATAACTGATATAAATACCTTCCTTTACCCGGCTCAGGTTTGCTATGGCAGAAATAAAATATCTTTTATTGAAATTATAGCTGATATGTCCGATGTAAGAAGTAAGGTTGCGTAAGACCGAACCTTTCAGTCCGTATGCTGCCATTGAGTTTTTCAGAGAGTAGCGTTCCGGAAGTGAACCGTCAAGCGTATCCACATTCCACCACAGATTGTCTTTATATTGACGGAAAGCAAGAACACCGCTAACAGTGTGCTTTCCGAAAGAATTGTTATACGATAGATTTAACTGATGATTGATTAGAATTACTTCTTCCCTGCTTTTCAGGTTCACGTTTAGATACCCTGATTTCATGCTATAATCGGTATGCCGATACATAAACGATTCCATAAAATCCATACTAAGATGATTGGTTATTTGTAGTCTTGCAAGTCCGTTTACGGCATGTGTTCGAGTGGTTAACCCGTGAGTATTGTTTTCGATGATTGATTGTGGTAATTCTTTCCGATTAAGCTGCCCGTAGGTATAATAAATTCTGTTAATTTCATTTCCATGCCGATCGTAAAACAGTGAGTCGGGGGTACACTCCAGGCATGGCGATTTGCTTATCCCTTCGAATAAAAGCTGGTTTCCTTTATACTGGTCCTGGTTGTTTTTGTTTTCCTGTACGCTTCCCCGATATGTCAGATCAACCGCCATTCGTTTCCAAAAGGACCGCCCAATTCGTGTCGAGAATGTATATCGTTTATATTCTGAATTGGGCAGTATTCCCTTATGATCGGTATAGTTACCCGAAAAATAGTATTTGAACAATCTTTTTGATCCTGAAGCATCCAATTGGTACTCCTGGACTTTCCCTGGAGAAAAGATTTCCTTTTGCCAGTTGCGATTGCATAGGGTATCGGAATAAACAGGATAGTAATTACGAAGGCCGATCCGCATTTTGGAGTGGGCTGAATCAAGTGAGGTCAATTGTTCCTCAGTGCTCATCAAATCATAATAATTATTGAACCATTGGACTCCGAACTTTGAAGAAAAACTGATTTTATTTTCTCCCCCGTGTTTGGTATCGATCAATATAACTCCGTTACCTCCCTGGAAACCATAAAGAGAGGTTGCAGAGGCATCCTTAAGAACAGTTATATTATCGATATCGTGAATATTTAGATCAGCTATCCCAAGACTGGATAAATTGACGATAGGAACAGGCACTCCATCTACAATATAGAGCGGTTCGGCGGAAGTAAAAAGTGAGTTTTGCCCTCGTATGCGAATTTTCTGATGGTCACCCGGGGCACCGGAAGTTTTCGTGGCCCACACCCCTGCCAGCCGGGCATGAAGAATATCGGAGGCATTGTTGACATTCTGCTTTTCAATGATCTCTGTATTAATAGTGGGAATTTCCCGTCCGTAATCCATATTTCCGAAAAACTTCCGCTGGGCCGTAACAGTCACTTCTTCAATTTCGGTTTCGGCAGGGCTCAGGCTTATTTCCAGATCAAGATCTATGTTGAGTTTCAGGGGAACTTCTTTTTGATTATAGCCTATATAGCTAAAAACCAGGGTGTAATTTCCTTCGGGTGCTTCCAGGGTAAAGTTTCCGTTGGCGTCGGATACGGTACCATACTTCGTGTCCTTTAAGAATATATTTACCCCAATCAAGGTTTCACTTGAAATACTGTCCCATACTTTGCCCTGTATGGTAAATGATAAATATACTTTTAATTCATCAGTAACCTGTGCGGAAAGTTTTAAACCAAATGTGACAAATAATAATAAACATAGTAAACGGAAATTCCGGTCTCTCATGTATGGTATAGTTTGTTTTTCTCATTTTTTCACCTATTTTTCATTAACTTTGAAGCAGATTAAAACCTTGCCAAATCTAATCTTCAAAATGCCATACCTCCTCTAATTCAGAGTCCCATCAATCCTTTTCAAAAATAAAAAAATTATTTTTATTACTTATTAATTTTAAAAATATCTTCCGTTAATACTAGTCATATATATATATATATCAATATTTTCATATAACCTCTTTTCCATAAATTTCTTATTGAAGAATTGATATTATTAACCTAGTGCTTCTAAAACATTATCATCTGCGATAGTTTGTTACTTACTCATGAATTGATAATTTTTGAATTTATAAAAAAGTGGAGAAGATATACCATGTCAAGACAAATTAAGGAATCAATCTTTTCTATTTAACATAAGACTTATTAAGGGACACTGGAATTTTCGCGCAATTGGTTGGTTAACTAAGTTTTAAGAAGTTTTCTTGCAATAATATAAACCCCTTTTGCATACCCATTCCTTTTTTATGCAGGATGCATGAATATTCGGTCGTTTTGTCAGACAGCATATTCTATTATATAGATATGTCAATGCATCGTACGGAAAGAATTTTCCACTTTTTTATAAATTTTATTTAGATTAATTAAAAGTAAAGATTTTTTTGGGTTTTCTTTGTCATGAATGCTTTATCCCGGGGGTGAAATGGGGGCTGGCCCCCTAAAAGTAGGCGTAGCCGAATTATAGGGTCAAAATTCCTTTAAAAATTATAAAAGATTTTGACTCCTTATTGTTTTAATTAACAAATTAACAAAGTGATTTATAATAATATTAATATAAAGGTAAATAAAAGAGTATACAATAGCCGTGAAAATCAGTAATAACAAAGGAAAGAGAAGTTTTTTCGTGTCTGAAATGCCATAAAGCCGTGTTTAAAATGCCATAACAAAAAATTCTAATTGGTTGTAAGTTCTTCTGTGTAAATAATATAACCGATTAACTATTTCATGTGTAAGATGCCATAAAACCGTGTCTGAAATGCCATCTTTTTTACCCCTATACACTGGCTTATAAACACTTTTCTTATATAGCAAATGTTTATTTCGTGTCTGAAATGCCATAAATTATACTTTCCCTTTTATCTTATCTTTTATGGGCGTAGATTTTATTTGCGTTTCAAGCTTTTTAAAATATGTATCCATTTGATCCTTCGAAATATCATCAATTCCAACAAAATCCATCGATTTATTGGACATTTCAAACACACGATCAATAAATTCCCACTTAAAAATAAAGATCAAATTATAAGTCTTATCAACAGATTTTCTCTTTTCTACTTCCAAATCAAGTAATATATCCTGGGCCAGCAATTCATCTGTGTAGGCTCTCAGCTGCCTTTTTATGATCGCAGGACGTATTTCTTTACCCGATACAGGGGATATACCTATTTTATCACAGAACTTCAAATAGCCTATAACAAAGAAAGGATACGAACCGCATTTCTGAGCAATGAATACATCCTTTGCCTTGGCATGTATCTGCGCATATACCACAAGGTGAAGGCGATCATAAATAACCTTAGATAGATAATTTTTCAGGGCATACCGTTTTTCATTGGATATAATGTAATAACTCTTTTCTTCAATTGAATTAAGAATCGTAGAATTTGGTAAAACGATAGTATTGTCAAACACCTTATAAGAACCGTCAGAATCTTTATATCGCGTTCCTTTACGATATAGACCATCAATTAATCTATACAGAATTTCCAGATAATTAATCTCCCCATTCCCGTTGATATTCTCCTGGTTAATTATATAAGTTGTATGGAACATCCTATTAAGAGCAAACTTAATTCTATTATACAGAGTCCCTCCTATTGCGTATCCATTTTGAGTTACCATTTCGTTCATGATAATTGTCTCATCAATGCGATAACCCCTGAAAACCTTACTCTTTTCAACGTACTCTTTTGAAATGAGCATTACCAAACAGTCAAAAACCTGTCCGTCAAACTCATCCGGAAGACCATAGTCCATATCGGCTTTAATGGTAAAATCCTTACTTTTATATATTAAATCATTAACATTAACGTCAGGCATAACTCCATTGCCTTTATTATCAAATATATAACGAAAACGTAGCCTCGAATTATTTACAACCTTTGATTTTGAGGGAAGAAAAAGCGGGTAGTCTGTAAGCGGATTATTGGGAAGAAATATCTTCTTTAGCTTAGAAAAATCATAGTTTGCCGGGATCCCAAGGTTTTCTATAATCTCCTCGAAAGGTATCAGCAGTTGATCTAAATTTTTTACTTTCTTTTTGACTGCCATAAGGCTTTTTTGCTATCAGCTAGCTTTCAAATTATTTCCAACTATTGCCCTGTTTTCAGCTGGCGACTCTGAAACATACTGTAATCCATATCCCAGCAACACTTCAATCATATTATTAACCGAGCGGTTTTGAATCTTCGCTTGCTCCCTGATCGACTCTAGCAATTCAGGATCAAGCCTGGTTGGATATTGAATTTTTGCCATAAATCCTTTGTTTAAAAGATATTAAAGTGCTATCAATTGTATAGCAATAGTAATACTATATTTTAGCACCAAATATTTATCCTATAGCAACTTATTAACATAAGTATGGCATTTCAGACACGAAATGTAGTGCAGACAGCATCGCCAGTGGATGTTAATAAAAAAATCTGTCCCAAAATCATAGTCAAACAAAATTCAGAATTATGGCATTTCAAACACGTTAGCTCATCTAAACCCTACTCCTTGTTGCAGATTAAGAAATAAATCCTTACTTGCTGGTTAATCCAATATGCCACCAATCACTTCTATGGCATTTCAGACACGTTTTTACCTAATATTGTTAAAAAACTTACTGATATATGGCATTTCAGACACATTTAAAGGCAAAATAATATTTTTATTAACAGCCCATTTTATGGCATTTCAAACACAATATTTTATTCCAGGAATAACTCCTGCTCTTCTTTAGGATATCGGTTAAATGTACTCTATGGCATTTCAGACACGTTTTTAGTGCTATATCACACTCTTTGGAGCCTATGCAATCTATATTTTGTGTTCACTATGGCATTTCAGACACGTTTTATAGTACTTTCACTACTATCCAGGATGAGTTATTTGATTGAAAACACTTATGGCATTTCAGACACACTCCTCTCCTATTCTATCAACTTCACCCAGTAAATCCTCAATTTTCGCGATATGGCATTTCAAACACGTTTTTGCTTTTTAGCAGAATTTCTTTGAATTTGGATTATGCTTAATGAACTGAAAATTCCGAAAATATGAATTACCAGGTACCCGAGGAGTTTGAAAATGGGAAATTACCGCCCCAGGCCTGCGAGTTTGAAGAAGCTGTATTAGGTGCTATTTTGATTGATAAGGAGGCCATATCAGAAACCCTTGACTTGCTTACCGCAAACAGCTTTTATCACGAGCAGCACCAGATTATATACAAATCTTTACTGAGATTATTTGATAAAGGTCAGCCAATAGACATATTAACAGCTACAGAGCAACTAAGACAGGATGCAGTTCTTGATAAGATTGGAGGACCAGTATATATCAGCTCCCTAACTGCTCGCGTGGCATCATCAGCACATATAATATACCACGCTCAAATAATCCAGCAAAAGTACCTGCAACGTCAAATAATAAACCTTGCCTCCAGAGTTCTTACCCGGGCATACGATCCATCGATCGATGTTAAAGATCTACTGGACTATAACGAGAATGAGCTATTCAAAGTCACTCAGGGCATGATTAAAAAGGATACACTACAGATCGAAGGATACCTCAAAGAAACGATTCAAAAGATACTTGATATTTCGAAAAGTAAATCGCCTTTTAGTGGCATACCTTCCGGGTATGAAAAGCTTGATAAGATCACATCAG
Source organism: uncultured Bacteroidales bacterium (assembly GCA_964456285.1). Classification (GTDB taxonomy): domain Bacteria; phylum Bacteroidota; class Bacteroidia; order Bacteroidales; family UBA10428; genus UBA10428. Next base: position 2,107 of record CAYWBC010000118.1, on the reverse strand, counting down.
GCTGGCAGCCTTCCGATCTGATCATTATAGCAGCCCGACCTTCCATGGGCAAAACCGCATTTGTAATTAGCATGGCAGCCAATATTGCTATCCGACAAAATAAATCAGTGGCCATATTTAGTCTTGAAATGTCTTGCAGTCAGTTAGTAGATCGCTTTATTAGCGGTGATGCCGAAATTCCATTAGAGTCGCTGCGTAATGGGAAACTATTCGATAACCAGTGGGAAAAGCTTGATGATTGTATTCATGCCTTAGAAACGGCCCCAATTTTTATTGATGACACCCCTGCCCTATCTGTTTTTGAATTGCGTGCAAAATGCCGTAGGCTTAAACGCAAAAACAATATCGATCTTGTTGTAGTGGATTACTTGCAATTAATGACAGCAGGGGGTGATCCACGTTCAAACCGCGAACAAGAGGTAAGTCAAATATCTCGTTCGCTTAAGTCTCTGGCAAAAGAATTGGAAGTTCCGGTTATAGCACTTTCACAGCTAAATCGCGGTGTTGAATCCAGGGCAGGCAGCAAGCGTCCTCAACTTTCCGATTTAAGAGAATCTGGTGCTATTGAGCAGGATGCGGATGTAGTGGCATTTATTCACCGTCCGGAAAAATATGGCATCCTGCAGGATGAAAACGGGAATTCACTCAGTGGAATTGCTGAGATCATTCTGGCAAAACATCGAAATGGGCCCCTTGGGGATACTACTTTAAAATTTATTGATAAATATGTAAAATTTATAGCTCCTGATCTGGAACTAAATCATGGTCAATCCATGCGATATTACCAATCAAAAATGAATACCCATAATAGTTTTAATATGCATAATATTGTCTAACCATATGTACCATTTGACCAAATACTATTTATCTAAATAGGTTATTATAAATTTGAAAAGTAGCTTAAAAATACAATCTTTTGGCCCTGGTTAAGTCTTGCAATAAATACTATTCACAGAATATTTAATTCTTACTTTATCTATCAGCTTGTAGCTGCTTTCAGAAAGTATAAGTCAACCTAGTTTAATGCTTTTTTTGATAATACTAAATGAAAAAACCACCTTCGGGTGGCTTTCTCAATATAAGTTTTGTCAAATCAATTGCACTCGATTTAGATCATTTGCTAATTCATGAATTGCGTTTTGTAGTAATCCGGCTTGTTTTTCACTCGGATACTTTGCTCCTGAAGTGTATTGTCTGACTAAACTTTTATTTAGTCCTGCCACTTCTGCTAATGCACTAATATTTATCCAGGAAAAAGCCTTTGAAAATGATGGTAAATCAAGTTGAAATTCAAATTTTAAATTTTCAATTTCAATTCCTTTTGGTACTTCGTTGAATTCAGACAATACATCTAAGTGTTCAGCGATAGCTTCTTTAATATTTGCTTTCACTTCGTCAATCGTATCGCCTTCCGAAATACAACCAGGAAGTCTAGGGACGTGAGCTCCATAATTACCGCTGTCCCCTTTTTCGATAATTATTGCTAAGCTTTTCATAATTATTAGTCTGTCCGCAAATTGTTTGTTAATAATGTATTTCTGAAGGCAGCAGGAATTATTTCAGTCCTGCCGCTTTTAGAATTGATTCTAAAGTTCCTTTAGGTACCTCCGAACTCATATTTTTTGAGATCGTGAGTTGCCCTGGTTTTGTTGAATGTCGATAGATATGATGTTTTTTAGTCCTATATAAATACCAGCCATCCTTCTCAACCATCTTTTTAAGTTCTGAAAATTTTGTCATTTCAATGAACCAGTATTATTATACGGTAAAAGTAACACATTAGTTACTTTTTTGCAACTTTATAAGTAACATTTTTGTTACCTTTTAATAACTAGCTTTCCCAAGCTTTTGACATCTCATCTCTTTTATAATCTTCAGTAATCTTCAAATACTTGTCAAAGGTTGAGCCTTTAACGTGACCGGTGATTGTTGTTTTTGATGGAGTAACTATTAAAGATGCTTTTGCAATGCAAAAGTGGAAATTGAATATTCCATTTAAAACCTCAAGGATTTTTACCCCTAACCCCTGGGGGAAATTGGATGAAGCATTCGAGACAAAGAATATAAGCAAAAGAATTATTGACATTTATAGAGGATCTCAACGGGA
>CAYWBC010000117.1:0-10855 GCA_964456285.1 uncultured Bacteroidales bacterium | reverse complement strand
TTATTCTGAAGCGTAAAACTTGGCGGGACTCCTCCTTCAGATAGCTGTCCATATGTATGTAATACCGGGTAAGTCAGAATTGCGAATAGGATTATTATTTTTCTCATAATTGAAATTATCTTAATGTTCATAACAGTTTAAATCTAATGAATTCAGACGAGAAAAAAAACTTCTGAATCAATGCATGTTTTTCTTAATATATAGAATAAACCAAAACTTCAGTTCAATTATTTAATCAATTGTAAAAATACAAAATATACTAACGATATTGAATCTTATGTATATATGTAATATTCACTTTAATAATCTTTAGAATAACTGATTTGCAGATCACACCTTTAATGAAATATTCAGCATTAAGATTGACTTACTCAATAAAACAGAAGCTTTTTTCGTTCTGTACTCGTTTATAATAAAACATTTTTTCTAGTTTTGGGCCATCAGTCTCAATAATGAACATTAAGCACGGCAAGTATATAATATTAATTATTTTGGCGCTGTTGGGCTCAATACCAACGTATGGACAGCAAAAGACCATTTCAGGTATTGTAAGCAGCGCAGATGATAACTCGCCTATACCTGGCGTTACAGTAGTAATTCCCGGTACTACTCAAGGCACAATCACCAACCTGGATGGGGAATATACAATTGAAGTATTTCCTGATACAGACACACTGGAATACCGTTTTGTTGGTATGGAAACTCAACGAATTGCTATTGGATCAAGGAATAAAATTGAGGTTCTTTTAAAATCAGAAAGCTATGTAGTTGATGAAGTTGTTGTTACTGCCCTTGGAATATCGCGGGAATCAAAATCATTAGGTTATTCTGTTACCGCAGTAACAAGTGAAGAATTAGCCGAAGGAAACAATAGAAGTGTACTGAATGCTCTTCAGGGAAAGGTAGCCGGAGTGAATATTACATCTTCCTCAGGAGCTCCCGGTGCTTCAACAAGAATATTAGTTCGTGGTGTCTCATCCTTGACTGGAAGCAATCAACCCTTATTTGTTATTAATGGTGTGCCTGTAAACAATAGTCAATCTGGTAGCAGTTCCATAAATGGTGGAACTGATTTTGGTAATAAGGCGAATGATCTGAATCCGGAAGACATAGAATCTGTTTCAATACTAAAAGGAGCTTCGGGTACAGCTTTGTATGGATCGCGGGCTGCAAATGGAGTAATAATTATTACAACGAAAAGCGGAACAAGGAATAAGAAATCACAAGTAAGTTTCAATTCTTCAGTTACATTTGAGAAACCTTTGCGCCTGGTTCAATATCAGAATGACTATGGACAGGGAGTTTTCGGGAATCACGTCCTATATGAAAATATGAGCTGGGGACCAAAATTCGATAATAGATTTCGTCCCTGGGGACACGAGGTAGATAGTTCATATAGAGTGAAATCTTACCGATCCTTGCCGGATAATGTAAAAGAATTTTTTGAAACAGGAATAAGCTACAGCAATTCCATATCAATTGATGGGGGAACTGAAAATACAACTTATTATTTGTCTTACTCAAATATTGAGTGGGATGGTATTTTCCCAACGAATGCAGATAGTTATACAAAACATACAATTACCTTAAACACTTCTCATAAGATATCTAAATTTCTTACATCTAAAGCAACTTTTGCATACATAAAAAAGCTAAATAGCTTTGTGCCTACAGGTCAGGGAGAACAATCAGTTTACAATCAGATCATGCAAACCCCGCGCGATATTAGTTTAAGAGAATTATCTGATCTGGATGAAAAATGGAATTCGGTTGATAATCATTATTCTTTGTATACAATCAATCCTTATTATATTCTTGAGAATAATGGGAATAAGAATAATGAAGATCGCATCACCGGGAGTTTTGACTTTGATTTTACCCTGCATGACGATCTTAATATGAAATGGAGACTGGGTGGCGATGTATCAAATGAACACAGAAAGGGCTGGCGTACCCGTGTTGAGCCTGAGGGTAATAATGAGTATTCGGCAGTTTTTGATCCCGGATTAGTTGGAGAAAGTTCATTGTATCAGATGCAGATCAATAGCGATATAATTCTCAATTATTCTAAAGAACTTGAGAATTGGAATTTCAACTTCTTGCTCGGGCAATCATTGAACCAGCGTACCTCAAGGGGTTTAAGTGCATCTGTTCAATATCTTGACCTGAGTGGATTTTATAATATAGCAAACAGTACGGAGAGACCAAATGCTTCCGAAGCTTCGGCAATAAGAAGAAATGTTGGAGTTTATGGCAGCGCTGATATGATATTTAAAGATTTTTGGTTTTTATCTTTTACTGCAAGAAATGAATGGAGTTCCACACTTCCCAAAGGCAATAATTCCTATTTTTTCCCCGGAGTGAATACCGGTCTAATTTTTTCTGAATTATTTCCAGGAATGAAGAATGTACTTGCATTTGGAAAAATAAGGCTCAGCTGGGCAAGAGTTGGTAATGATGCTCCTCCTTACCAGGTATATTCCATATTTCAGAGAGGGTTTCATTCCGATGGATTCGGATACCTCACGTATCCGCTTGATGGAGAAGAAGGGTCAGTAAATTCATATGATCTGGGAGATTTGATGTCGAATGAAAACCTAAAACCTGAAATAACTGATGAGTATGAAATTGGTGTTGATTTAAGGTTTTTTAAAAATAGATTCTCGATTGATTTTGCTTATTATTCCAAAAATACTACCAATCTGATATGGCCTTCACCGCTGCCATATTCTTCAGGCTATCGCTATCAAATGCAGAATCTTGGAAAGATTACAAATCAGGGTATTGAGGCCTTAGTACGAATAGTCCCTGTTCGCAGGAAGAATTTTGAGTGGGAGTTTTCAGTGAACTTCACAAAAAACAATAACAAGCTTAATTATTTAAATGAACAGTTAGAAAGTGCCGAATTGAATGCACTAAGAGTGGATGGAGGTCAGCAAATAAGTTGGTTAGCTATACCTGGCATGCCAATCGGCGTTTTTGAAGCACGGGCCCCGGAATATACAAGTGATGGGAAAATGGTAGTTAACAATCAGGGCTTGCCTGTTGCCGATGACGATCTTTATAGATATGGTGATTCGCAGTATAAGTATTATGGAGGTATTACAAATCGTTTTGTCTATAAAAACATTACTCTGTCATTTGGATTTGATTTTAGGAAAGGAGGATTGATGTACTCGCGAACAAAGGATATAACTCTATGGGCAGGAACTGTTCCTGCTACACTTTATAATGATCGTGAGCCTTTTATTATTCCAAATTCAGTTGTTGAAACCGGTACTGATGCAAATGGAGATCCAATCTATATTGAAAACACAAAACCCATTGATTTGGTACATCTGAGTGAATATTGGGGAAATGGAGGAAGTTTAATCGACGGTGCTTCATTAATTGATAAGTCTTTCATTAAACTCAGAGAAGTAATATTGTCGTATTCATTTCCAGAGAAATTGTTTGAGAATAATTTTATTGGCAGCTTGAATGTAAGTGTAATAGGAAGGAATCTATTGCTATGGACACCTAAAAACCAGACTTTTATCGATCCTGAACTTACAACTTTTGGAAATGATTTGCAGGCAGATTTTGGTGAATATGGAGCCCAACCTTCAACCAGGAGTTTAACATTTAATCTGAGAGTGATTTTTTAATTATGAAGATTAGAAATTACATAGTATCGCTTATTATCTTTCTTCTTTGCTTTTCTTGTGAAGAGTGGTTGGATGTGAATCATGATCCAAACAATCCTTCAGAGGAACAAGTAAGTTACCAATCAGTTCTCTCATCCGGCATCTCATCAATTGCTTATGTCGTGGGAGGCCGGTATCAGGTATTGGGTGCACTATGGTCGCAACACTGGACACAGTCATTAGGAGCATCGCAGTATGCAGGTATTGACGCCTATGATATTAATAGCAGTAGTTTTGATGACAGGCAGTTTGGTGAATTGTATTCCGGAGCATTAAAAGCACTGGAGTACGTGAAACTTGAATCAGAGAAAGAGCAGGAGTGGAATTACTATTTAATAGCAACGATTTTACAGGTCTATACATTTCAGATACTGGCTGATTTGTATGATGAGATACCTTTTTCTGAGGCCTTACATGGCGAAACAGGAAATAATACCCCTGTTTATGAAAAAGGGCAGGATGTTTATGATAGTTTGATTGTAAGGATTGATTATGCCTTGTCAAAAGATTTAGACAAAGATGGATTGAAAGATCCTGGAATATCTGATCTGATATTCTCCGGAGATATGGATAGGTGGATAGAATTTGCCAATACCCTAAAATTGAAGATATTCTTACGTCAAAGTGAAGTAAGACCAGACATAGCTCAACAGGGAATTGAACTTCTGTTTGAGAATAAAGTAGATTTTCTTTCTACAGATGCTCATATGGATTATTTCCAGGATGTTTCCGGTTCAAGAAATCCGCTGTATGAAACTGAAATGAATATTTTTGGAGGCAATCCTAATTTAGTGCTGAGTCGCACACTACATAGCTTTTTACAGGCAAACAGCGATTTCGACAGGCTGGATCGTATGTTTTACACTCCTGATAATGGCGGTCCTCACAAATCTTTAGTTCAGGGCAATTACAACGATCCTGAAGAACCTGCCGGAACGAATTCTTCAAGCTATTCAAAGCCAATATTATTTGCAGTGTCACCGGTTTATTTGATGAGCAGCTCAGAAGTTGGATTCTTAAAGGCTGAAGCTATTGTGCGATACAATGTTGGTTCATACTCGGAAGCAAGAGAAAGTTACAATCAGGCGATAATAGATGCCTTTATTCGTGTATTATCAATAGATCCATTCCTTGCTGATGCCGATATAATTGAAAGAGCAGAAGCTTTTGTGAACGGGCCTTACAGATTGCCTGCTGAAGGAAGTCCGCTTGAGAATTATATCGAAGCCATTATTGTTCAGAAGTGGGTTGCACTTGCCGGTATTCAAAGTCTTGAGACCTTTTTTGAGCAAAACAGAACAGCTTATCCGCAAATTAGCGATGTATTGCCTGATGAGACAGATTATAAACCTGGATATTTAACTGTATCAATGAACAATGTTACCAGTGGAAGATTTCCTAAGCGATTGATATTTCCGGAATCGGAAGTATCTGGAAATCCTAATACACCAGAAGCTAAACCCGTATGGGAAAATGTATGGTGGGATACAGAAACGGAATGATTTTTGATTATGAGAAAGATTTTTGTATATTTTTTGATACTGGTTTTCATGAGCCTTTTAGGTTGCGAGAAGTGGTATACTACAGAAGATATATCTCATGTTTCCTATCTTCCAAAGTTTGATTTGGAAGGAGGTGAATTTATTTCAATACTTCGATCTGATACAATGGAATTTGAAGATCCCGGGGCTACAGCTAGTGCTGACGGACAAGCTTTGACAGTTTATGATCAGGGAGAAGTAGATTTATCGGAAGTTGGTGTTTACCTGATACGTTATTATGCCTTTAACCAGGATGAACTCTTAGGAATTGCCGAGAGGATTGTTGCTGTTACCAATCACGATGTGAGTGGAAACGATTTATCCGGAACTTATTCTGCAGACATTTGGAGTCCTGTTGAGACAAAAGTCAGGAAGGTGGATGTTAAAGGTCTTTACAAGTGTGATGATGTAATGGGTTTTCCTGGATATGAAATTCAGGGGAAATTTGTTGATATTGGTAATAATGAACTTGTATTAGTGCATGGAGAAGGGTATTTTGGAAGGTATAGTGGTTCAGAGGGTTCCTATACAAGATCCACATTATCATGGACGATATTTCTCATTGATCCCCCATATGAAGGAACAGAAATTCCAGTCTTATGGAGAAAAAGTAATTAGAATGAAAACAAAACTTAAATTGTTAATTTTTCCTGTCATCCTGGTATGCCTGAGTTCATGCTTGCAGAAGGATTATGATATTGAATACCAGGAAGATTATCCTAACAAACTGGCTGGCAACTGGGTGGTTTTTGAATTTCCCGGAGGAGAAATAGAAGATGTTATTTATGAACCTTATGACCTGGTTACATCTCTGGATCCGAATAATCATGGTTCACTGATTATTGATAAATTGTATAACTCAGATATCCGGGTAAGAACTGAATATAAAGACAGTACATTTTTTGTTGAAATGGGAGAGCAACTGGAACAAATAAGTACAAATACTTACGATATTGAATATTTGAGTGTAGACGGCTATATAACTGAAAATCCTGTATTAATTAGCATGGCTTATTATTTTGCTTCCCTAACTTTCGAAAACATATCATTTGAAGAATCAGATATCGAAGACATCATTTATTTGAATGCAGGATTTTATGATCAATATAAAACTTTGGTTGACACGGTATTCATTATCGGATACAGGAGAACCGGGTTTGAAGAAACCAATTATTAAAATTCGTAATGGCTTAATGAGAAAGCTTAATAGAAAATATCGATGCTTGTTTTTATGTGCAGGAGCTATATTTATTGTAAGCAGTATTACAATATTTATTAATCATCTTTCCCAGGCTGTGCCAGAAAACATTCAGAGTGAACCTGGTTACGATAAACCAGAAGGATATTATGAGTTTTTTCATCGTATTACCACACCAATTGGAGCAAGGGAAAGCGGATATAAATCCAATTATAAATATTTGGAGCTGCAGAAAGCCCTGAAAAATGCACCTGAGAAGTCAGCAAAAAGCTTGTTTAACTGGACTCACAGAGGTCCTGGCAATGTAAGTGGAAGAACAAGAGAAGTAATTATTGACCCTGATGATCCAACAAATAATACTTGGTTTGCTGCATCTGCAAGTGGGGGTATTTGGAAAACCATTGATGGAGGTGGATCCTGGCAGCATCTTAACGATGATTTGCTAAACCTTTCTACAAATGCCATAGCCATGTCACCATCAAACCATAATGTTATTTACATTGGAACAGGAGAAGGATATGGTGGTTTTGGCATGGTTGACGGCAGCGGGATGTATAAAAGTACTAACAAAGGTGCTTCCTGGTCAGATATTGATACTACTGTCTATGACGATAATTTTAAATCAGTAAACAAGATCATTGTTGATCAGGATGATGAGAAAATCGTTTTAGCAGCTACAAATACCGGAATTTTCAGAACTGTAAATGGTGGTCAGAATTGGGATACAGTATATTTCACGGGTCATGCTGTACAGGATATTGATATCAATCCTTTAAACCCAAATACATTGTATGCCGGTGTAAACAGATGGGGAATCATTAAGTCATACGACAATGGATTAAACTGGTTTGATGCCCTGGAAGGTATTGGCACAGGATTCAGATTTTCTGTAACTGTTAGTCCTGTTGATACTAACGTTGTTTTTACCGGTGTTGAAGCCCCTAAGCTTGAAACACATGTTTATACTTCCTCAGATGGAGCTGAGAGTTGGAGGAAATTAAATGATTACAACTATACCTTTATTCATTTTCTGGGAAACCAGGGATGGTTCAACAATGTTGTTGAAGCCCATCCATTTAATAAAAATGAGGTGTTTATTGGTGGAGTTAATCTTGGAAGCATTGAGTTTAAAACCCCAACGCAGCTTAGCGACCCACAAGTTCTTAGAGTCGATACCTTAGGAACGGGATCTTATTTAGGCTTTGTTAATTTTGGCGGGGATTATCTTGATGGCGGCATGACAACCGGTATTGACGAGGAAGCTGATATTGAAGAAGAGAATTTCACAAGCATTGAATTAAGATTCGGGCCAGATAGATCACAATTTGCGCATAGATTTACTGTTCCTGAAGGAGAGGGACCAGGAGTACCTCCTGAAGATTATAGCTATGAGGATTATGTTGAAGTAGATTTTGAGGCCTGGGATGTAGTAAATAATAGGCAGCTAATGGTTTCTTTCAGGGATCAGGAGCATGATGGTGAATTCAACATCATTAAAAGAGAATATGGAGATGATATCAGTGGGAGGGAATATATATTTGTTCATGCAGTAGATTATGACATTTCACCTGATATTAATATTTCGAAGGAAGGGGGGCACTATTACAAGATGATGTATTTCTTTTGGCCAACACTTAGCGCCGATCTGGATTCCATGCCTGATGTAATTCCTGAATCAAAAATTCATGTAAAGTATGGCAGTTTGTTATTGCAGGATGCCAATACTACTATTCTTGCTGACGCCAACAGGAATAAAGATTTGCATGTGGATCACCATGATTTGAATATAGTTATCACTGACGAAGAGAATGAGGAGTTCTCAATTCTTGATGCAAATGATGGAGGTTTGGGACTTTCTCTGGATCGGGGTAATTCCTGGACACAAATCAAAGAAGGATACTTGACTACGCAGTTTTATGGTGTTGCAAAAAAGCCCGGCAGTCATGAATACATTGGAGGCATGCAGGATAATGGTACCTGGCAGTCGCCAATTGGAAAAGTCTCAGGTGCAGATTCTAAATATAAATTACGTCTTGAAGGGGATGGATTTGAATGTCTCTGGCATCCGGATTACCCACAGCGCATCCTGGCTTCTTCTTATTACAATTATTTTAAAGTATCTAATGATGGAGGTGAAACATGGAGTTCTGCTACAAATGGTATCCTGGGCGATGGTCCCTTTATTTCGAGATTATCAAATTCACCGCAAAATCCTGATTTGGTTTTTGCCGTTGGCAATAGAGGCGTATACAGGCATACTAATTTTTGCATTGGCAGGTACGATTGGGAACTAATTGAAATTAAAGACGGGTGGGCTGTTGATGATCAGGTTACCAGTGCGCACAATGTTGAAGTTTCATTAGCTGATGAAAGCATTGTTTGGGCAGGTGCCGCTATGTATAAAGATCCCGATCTTTCTATATTCTTATCAAGAGATTATGGAAAGACATTTGACCCTGTTAGTAATTACCAAGAATGGGAGATGGGTTATCTTACTTCTATTGCAACGCATCCAAATGATCCGGCAACTGCGTATTTACTTTTTTCATTGAGTAAGAGACCGAAGATCCTTAGAACCACAGATTTTGGGGAATCATGGGAGGACATTACTGATTTCAGAGAATCAGATAGTATAAGTCATAATGGTTTTCAGGATGTTAGTGTATATTCATTGTTGGTTTTCCCTTACAACACAAATAAAATTTGGGTTGGAACTGAGATAGGTATTTTTGAGAGTCTGGATAACGGAGGATCATGGCATTTAGCTAATAATGGATTGCCGGCGGTTTCGGTATGGCAAATGATGATTCAGGATAATACTTTGATTGTAGCAACTCATGGCAGAGGAATATGGACTGCACCACAATACCCTGTAGCTATTGATGAAAGTGAAATAGAAAAAGACTTATTGATTCATATATATCCTAATCCATCAGAGGGTATTGTGAACATAGAACTGGAATCCACAGATTTTGGAACTATGAATATTAAAGTATTTAGTATCACAGGTGAACAATTGTATTACAACAGGATAGATAAAAGCAATCCTATTTTTAAGGAAACATTGAATTTGGAATATTTACCTACCGGTTCCTATATTTTATCTGCAGAAATTCAGGGGAAAATATTTACTTCCAAATTGATTCTGAAATAATGTGAGCTCGATATAAGAAAAGTAGTCTGTTTATAATATTTGATACTTTTCTGAAATTGGGGAGAATAGAACGATGAAAAACCGGAATATTGGAGTGGGCTTGCTGACAGCTTTTCCATTATTTCATCATTCTAAAATTAGAAACAAACCAATAAGTTGTATTCTCTGAAGGATTTATTAAAATGTTACACCGAAATGACTTTAAAATAAGTATTTCAGAAGGTTTGTATTTCTGGTAAATCAGGTTCAACAGGATTTATTATATTTGCAAACCAGAAAAAAAGCTTAAACCTCAATTTACAGGTCATATTGTCAAGATATTTATACGATGGAAAATTATAAGATCAATCATTTGCGTGAGCTAGAGGCAGAATCAATCTATGTTATCAGAGAAGTTGCTGCTCAATTTGAACGACCAACACTACTATTTTCGGGAGGTAAGGATTCAATCGTGATGTATTATCTTGCGAGGAAAGCATTTTGGCCGGCAAAAGTACCCTTCCCGCTAATGCACATTGATACCGGACATAATTTTCCAGAGACAATTGAATTTAGAGACAAGCTGGCAAAAGAAACCGGTGCCCAATGCATTGTAAGGTATGTTCAGGATACCATCGATCAGGGAAAGGTTGTGGAGGAGACCGGGGTAAATGCAAGTCGTAATGTTCTGCAAACTGTAACTTTGCTTGATGCAATTGAAGAGTTGAAATTTGATGCGGCATTGGGTGGAGGCAGAAGAGATGAAGAAAAGGCAAGGGCAAAAGAGCGATTTTTCTCTCATCGTGATGAATTTGGTCAATGGGATCCAAAAAATCAAAGGCCTGAGCTATGGAACCTTTTCAATAGCAAAAAACGCATGGGAGAACATTTCAGAGTATTTCCACTTAGTAACTGGACGGAAATGGATGTATGGCAATACATATACATGGAAGACATTGACATACCGGAATTATACTTTACCCACAAAAGAGAAGTATTTCATCGCGATGGCTCATGGCTTGCAAAAGCACCATTTATGAAACTTAAAGAATCTGAAGAGTATAAGGAAATGGATGTTCGATGCAGAACAATTGGAGATATTACAAATACGGGGCTTACACTTTCAAAAGCAAACTCACTGGAAGATATTATTAAGGAGGTTGCAGCAACAAGATCTACAGAAAGAGGCGATAGGGCCGATGATAAGAGATCTGAGGCAGCTATGGAGGATCGTAAGAAAGAAGGATATTTCTAAAATTAGGTAATTAAGAATTAAGAATGAAGAATTAAGAATGAA
>CAYWBC010000116.1:0-10953 GCA_964456285.1 uncultured Bacteroidales bacterium | reverse complement strand
CGGGATTGTAAAGAAAGAAGCTCCTATTCATTTATCAAACCTTATGTTGATTGATCCTTCTTCTGGAGAACCAACACGTATTGGAAGAAGACGAAACGATAAAGGAAAATTAGTAAGGTATTCTAAAAAATCAGGAGAGGAGATTAAATAATGGCTATAGTACCGAATCTAAAGAAAAAATATACAGAGGAAATTATTCCTAATTTGAAAAAGGAGTATAGTTATAAATCTGTTATGCAGGTTCCAAAACTAACCAAGATTGTTTTAAATCAAGGAGTTGGACAAGCTGTTGCTGATAAGAAAATGGTTGATATTGCTCAGGAAGAACTAACTATGATTTCTGGTCAGAAAGCCATTCAAACCCTTTCTAAGAAAGACGTTTCGAATTTTAAGCTTCGTAAAAAAATGCCTATTGGTGTGAAAGTTACTTTGAGAAGGGAAAAAATGTATGAATTTCTTGAAAGATTAATTAGTGTAGCAATCCCAAGAATAAGAGATTTCAGAGGAGTTCCATCAAAATTCGACGGAAAAGGTAATTATACAATCGGTATTTCAGAACAAATTATTTTTCCAGAAATAGATCTTGATAAGATAAATAAGATTCTTGGAATGGAAATTACATTTGTTACCACTGCAAAAACAGATGAGGAAGCTTTAGCATTGCTTAAAGAATTCGGGCTACCATTTAAAAATGTAAAAAACAATTAGTAGTATGGCAAAAGAGTCAATGAAAGCACGGGAAGTTAAACGCGCCAAAATGGTTGCTAGATTTGCCGAGAAAAGAGCCAAACTGAAAGCTGAAGGAGATTACCAGGCTTTGAGTCGTTTACCAAGAAATTCAAATCCTATACGGATGCATAACAGATGTAAATTAACTGGCAGGCCTAAAGGATATATGCGACAGTTTGGAATTAGTAGAATTACTTTCCGTGAAATGGCTTCAGCCGGATTAATACCAGGTGTAAAAAAAGCCAGTTGGTAAAGAGAAGTAAAGACAAGATAATTAATATAGAAAATGACAGATCCAATAGCTGATTATTTAACTAGAATTCGCAACGGCATAATGGCAAAACATCATGTTGTTGAGGTGCCGGCTTCAAATATGAAAAGAGATATAACCCGAATATTATTTGATAAAGGGTATATCCTTAATTTTAAATTTGAAGATAAGGGTCCACAGGGAAATATTAAAATTGCCCTGAAATATCATCCGGAAACCAAGCATTCTGCTATTAAGAACCTGGAAAGAATAAGCAAACCTGGCTTAAGAAAATATGCAAGCAAAGACAAATTACCTCGTGTTCTAAATGGCTTAGGCATTGCTATTTTGTCTACATCTCAGGGTGTTATGACAGATAAAGAGGCACGACAGAAGCACATCGGTGGTGAGGTATTGTGTTATATATATTAAATAAAAGAGTAAAAAGATGTCACGAATTGGAAAATTGCCAATAGAATTACCGGAAGGAGTCGCAGTTGAAGTTGCAACTGACAATACAATTACTGTTAAAGGTCCTTTGGGTGAACTTACCCAAAAATTGGATGCTGATATCACTGTTGATATTAAAGATGGCATTTTGACAGTTAATCGTCCAACCGATCAAAAAAGACACAAAGCACTTCATGGCTTGTACAGATCTCTTTTAAATAACATGATAATCGGAGTTTCAAAAGGATATTCTACAAAGCAAGAACTTGTAGGAGTTGGGTATAAAGCAGAAGCAAAAGGACAAATACTGGAGTTGAGTCTCGGTTATTCTCATGATATTCATCTTAGACTTCCTAAGGAAGTAAAGGTAGAAACAGTGACCGAAAGAAGAAGTAATCCTATAGTTACCTTAACCAGCATTGATAAACAATTGATTGGACAAGTAGCTGCTAAAATAAGATCTCTTCGTCCACCTGAACCATATAAAGGGAAAGGGATTAAGTATGTTGGTGAACTATTACGCAAAAAAGCAGGTAAAACTGCCAGTGTATAATTGATATAAATACATAATACAATGGCTTTAAGTAAGCGAGATCGCAGAATAAGAATTAAGCACAGAATTAGAAAAAGATTAAGTGGAAATAAAGATATTCCACGGTTTTCAGTCTTTCGAAGCAACAAGCAAATCTATGTTCAGCTAATTGATGACGAACAGAAGAAAACTTTAGTATCTGCTTCTTCTCGGGCAAAAGAAATTGCCGGGAAAAAAGATATCACTAGAATTGAGCAGGCGAAGTTGGTTGGGAAACTGGCTGCTGAAAAATCTAAAGATGCAGGGATTAAACAAGTTGTTTTTGACAGAAACGGTTACTTGTTTCATGGTAGAATTAAAGCACTTGCAGATGCCGCAAGGGAAGCAGGATTAAAATTTTAAAGCATTATGACTACAACAATAAGAAGAGTAAAAACAACCGATCTGGAGCTGAAAGACAGACTGGTAAGCATTCAGAGAGTTACAAAAGTAACAAAAGGAGGGCGTACATTCAGTTTTTCAGCAATTGTAGTTGTTGGTAATGAGAATGGAATTGTGGGCTACGGTCTGGGGAAGGCCAATGAAGTAACAACGGCAATTGCAAAAGGTGTAGAGGACGCAAAAAAGAACCTGGTAAAAATTCCTGTTTATAAAGGTACTATACCTCATGAGCAGATATCAAAATTTGGAGGTGCTACTGTATTTCTTAAACCAGCATCAAGTGGAACAGGAGTAAAAGCAGGTGGTGCGATGAGGGCTGTACTCGAGAGCGTTGGCATTACTGATGTATTGGCAAAATCAAAAGGTTCTTCAAATCCTCATAACCTGGTAAAAGCAACTTTTGAAGCCTTGTTAGAATTGAGGGATGCTTTTACAGTGGCTCAGCATAGAGATATATCAATTGAAAAGGTTTTTAACGGCTAATCATAAGAACAGGAAGAATGGCTAAAGTAAAAATAACTCAGACCAAAAGCAGAATTGGAAGTAACAAGAGACAAAAAGCTACTTTGGATGCGCTTGGCTTAAAAAAATTGAATGGTTCAGTAGAACAGGAAAATACACCACAGATTGAGGGGATGATCAGAAAAGTCAGGCATCTGGTGAAAGTTGAAGAATTATAAAAAGCATTAATTTACCAATCATGGAATTAAATAATTTAAGGCCGGCAAAAGGCTCTGTCAGGAAAAACAAAAGAGTAGGAAGAGGTCAGGGATCAGGAAGAGGAGGTACTTCTACCAGAGGGCATAAAGGTCAGAAATCTCGCTCAGGGTATTCAAGGACTATAGGTTTTGAAGGTGGTCAAATGCCACTTCAGCGTAGAGTACCTAAATATGGATTTAAAAATATTAATCGAGTTGAATATAAGGGAATTAACATTTCTTCCTTGCAAACCCTTGCAGAAAAGAAAAACCTTAAGTCTATTGATATTAAGGTTTTGATTGATGCAGGTCTTATATCAAAAAATGATAAGGTGAAAATATTAGGGAAGGGTGAGTTGAAAACAAAACTTGCAGTAAAAGCCCACGCATTTTCTAAGTCTGCCGTAGAAGCCATCGAATCACTACAGGGTACTGTAGATAATATCTAAATAATGAAGAAGTTTATTGAGACCATAAAGAACATTTATAAGATTGAAGATCTCAGGGCTCGTATATTATATACTCTTGGAATTCTTCTTATTTATCGTCTTGGATCAAAAGTTGTATTGCCTGGGGTAAATCCCAATATGCTTGCAGAGTTGAAAGAGAAAACTTCTTCCGGAGTTTTGGGAATATTGGATATGTTCTCTGGCGGTGCATTCTCTTCTGCATCAATATTTGCATTAGGAATTATGCCTTATATTTCGGCTTCTATTGTAATTCAGTTGCTTACTATTGCTGTTCCATATTTTCAACGTTTACAGCGTGAGGGTGAAAGTGGAAGAAGAAAAATGAACCAGATTACTCGATACCTTACTGTTTTTATCCTGATTGTTCAGGCACCAACATATTTAACACAAATTCCAGAGGCTGCACGTGTGTTGCCAGGTGTGCTATTTACATTATCCTCAATTCTGATATTAACTACCGGTACTATATTTGTAATGTGGCTGGGAGAAAGAATTACAGATAAAGGAATTGGGAATGGGATTTCGCTTATTATTATGATAGGTATTATAGCTCGTCTGCCCTTTGCAACTATGGGTGAGTTTTATGCCAGAATGGAAAAAGCAGGAGGAGGTTTAGTTGCATTTCTTGTTGAACTGGTATTTTTGTTCCTGGTGTTTGTGGTGAGTATTTTACTTGTGCAGGGGACCAGACGGATCCCGGTTCAATATGCTAAAAGAATTGTTGGAAATAAACAATATGGAGGTGTCAGACAATATATACCATTAAAAGTTAATGCTGCGGGTGTTATGCCCATAATATTTGCCCAGGCAATTATGTTTTTACCTCTGTCATTTGCCCGTTATGGTGGTGATGGAGTATCAGGATTCGTTGGTGTTTTTGCGAATTTTACTGGGTTTTGGTATAACTTCGTATTTGCATTAATGATTATTGCATTTACATATTTTTATACAGCAATTACTATCAATCCACAGCGAATGGCTGAGGATATTCGAAAAAACGGTGGATTCATTCCTGGAGTGAAACCAGGAAAGAAAACAGTAGATTTTTTTGATAGTATATTGTCGCGGATAACTCTTCCTGGATCAATATTCCTTGCCTTTGTGGCTATCCTTCCGGCTTTCGCCCGGATGGCAGGTGTTACGCAAGGCTTTGCTCAATTTTATGGTGGAACATCTCTTTTAATACTTGTTGGAGTTGTATTGGATACACTGCAACAAATAGAGAGCCACCTTTTAATGAGACATTATGATGGACTTATGAAGTCTGGACGGGTGAAAGGGAAAGCAGGAGGTGTTGCTTCTGGTATGTAAATATTGAAGTGAAATGATTAAGGTTCTTTGATGATATTTATACGGACTACTGAAGAGATTGAATTACTTCGTGAAAGTAATTTATTGGTTTCAAGAACTCTTGGTGAGATGGCAAAATGGATTAAGCCAGGAATCACAACAGGAAAACTTGATGAAATTGCAGAGGAGTATATTAGAAGTCATGATGCGAAACCAGGTTTTCTGGGTTACCATGATTATCCGAATACTTTGTGTACTTCCATCAATAACCAGGTTGTTCATGGCATACCTTCAGACGCTGAACTTAAGGAAGGAGATATTATATCAATAGATTGTGGAGTTTTGAAGAACGGTTATTATGGTGATTCTGCTTATACATTTCCGGTTGGAGAAATAACAGATGAGATTAAGAAACTTCTTCAAATAACAAAGGAATCGCTCAACAAAGGCATTGAAGAGGCAATTGAGGGGAAAAGAGTAGGGGACATTGGATATTCAATTCAAACCTTTTGCGAAAGCCATGGTTACTCGGTAGTTAGGGAATTAGTAGGGCATGGATTAGGAAAAAATCTACACGAATCCCCAGAAGTTCCTAATTACGGAAGAATGGGTAAGGGCTCAAAATTGAAAAAAGGAATGGTATTGTGTATTGAACCTATGATTAATCTCGGAAGAAAAGAAATTGTTCAGGAGGAGGATGGGTGGACAATAAGAACAGCTGATAGAAAACCTTCAGCTCATTTTGAGCTTGCAATAGTAGTACAAAAAGAAAAGGCAGATATATTATCGACCTTCAAATACATAGAGGAGGTATAATTAAATAACAACTGCAAATGGCAAAACAAGCTTCCATTGAACAGGATGGCTTAATTAAAGAAGCTTTATCCAATGCAATGTTCCGGGTCGAACTGGAAAATGGTCATGTTATAACTGCTCATATCTCAGGAAAGATGAGAATGCATTACATCAAGATTCTTCCTGGAGATAAAGTAAAAGTTGAAATGTCACCATATGATTTAACAAAAGGAAGAATTACTTATAGGTATAAATAGAACATAATGAAAATAAGAGCATCGATTAAAAAACGTTCATCTGACGATAAGATTGTCAAAAGAAAAGGGCGTTTGTATGTGATAAATAAGAAAAATCCCAAGCACAAACAAAGACAGGGATAACAGTTGAAAATTATTAAATAATATTTATATGGCTAGAATTGTTGGTGTCGACTTACCAAAAAATAAACGTGGCGAAATAGGTTTGACATATATTTATGGAGTAGGCCTTAGTACTGCCCAGAAAATACTTAGTGAAGCCGGTATAGACCCTAATATTAAAGTGGATGACTGGACTGATGATCAGGTTTCGAAAATCAGGGAGATCATCAATGAGAATATCAAAGTTGAAGGTGAATTACGTTCTTCCACTCAGCTTAACATCAAAAGACTAATGGATATTGGGAGCTATAGAGGTATTCGTCACCGTATTGGGCTGCCAGTGAGAGGGCAGAACACTAAGAATAATGCCAGAACAAGAAAAGGTCGTAAGAAGACAGTTGCTAATAAAAAGAAAGCAACCAAATAATTAATATTATTATGGCAAAAAAATCAGGTTCTTCAAAGAAGAAAGTTGTAAAAGTTGATCCGGTAGGACAGGCACATATTCATGCCTCATTCAACAATATCATTATTTCCCTTACCAATTCCCAGGGCCAGGTAATCTCATGGGGTTCGGCCGGGAAACAAGGTTTCAGGGGTTCTAAAAAGAATACTCCTTATGCAGCTCAAACTGCTGCACAGGATTGTGCAAAGGTTGCGTATGATGCTGGTCTTCGCAAAGTAAAAGTCTTTGTTAAAGGTCCAGGTGCAGGAAGGGAATCTGCAATCAGAACAATTCATACAAATGGCATTGAAGTTACTGAAATTGTGGATGTTACTCCACTTCCTCATAACGGATGCCGTCCACCAAAACGAAGAAGAGTTTAAAAGATTTTGAATTAATTATTAATAAATAATAATGGCTAGATATACAGGACCACGAACCAAGATAGCAAGGAAATTTGGAGATGCTATTTTTGGTGCTGACAAGTATTTTGAACGTAAAAATTATCCTCCGGGATTTCATGGTGCAAATAAGAAAAGAAGAAAAACTTCTGAATATGGTTTGCAGCTAAAGGAAAAACAAAAAGCTAAATATACCTATGGTGTATTGGAGAAACAATTCCTGAATCTGTTTACAAAAGCTTCCAGTAGCAAAGGTGTAACAGGTGAAGTATTGTTGCAGTTGCTTGAGTCCAGACTTGACAATGTTGTTTATCGTCTGGGTATTTCTCCTTCAAGGGCTGGAGCTCGTCAATTGGTATCCCACAGACACATCACAGTTAATGATAAAGTGGTGAGTATACCTTCATATTCTCTTCGACCGGGAGATATTGTAAGTGTACGTGAAAAATCTAAGACTTTGGAAGCTATTACTTCATCACTCGAAAGTCGTAACGTCTCCTCTTCATGGCTTGAATGGGATGCTGCTCAATTAACAGGAAAATTCATGAACAGACCTGAAAGGGAGGAAATTCCTGAAAATATTAAAGAACAACTTATAGTTGAACTATACTCCAAATAATACAAAATATATTTTAATCTTTATTTTATGGCCATACTAGCATTCCAGAAACCGGACAAAGTTATAATGATTGAATCGGACGACTATTTCGGTAAATTTGAATTTCGTCCACTTGAACCGGGATATGGTATTACTGTAGGTAATGCACTCAGAAGAATATTGTTAGCATCAATTGAAGGTTATGCAATTACAACCATTAAAATTGAGGGAGTTGAACATGAATTCTCTTCGATTACCGGCGTAATTGAGGATGTAACTGACATAATACTTAACCTGAAGCAGATTCGGTTTAAAAAGCTTATTGAAGATGTTGATCATGAGAAAATCATGGTTACCATATCAGGACAGGAAGAATTTACTGCGGGTGATTTAAACAGGTACCTCAGCGGATTTGAAGTTCTTAATCCAGAGCTAAAGATCTGTCAGATGGAACCTTCTGTTGAACTTCAAATGGAAATTAATATTAACAAGGGTCGTGGTTATGTGCCCGCAGAAGAAAATAAACCACTTGATGCTGAATTTGGTTTGGTACCGATAGATGCAATTTTTACACCTATTAAGAATGTAAAATACACTATCGAAAACTATCGTGTTGAGCAGAAAACTGACTATGAAAAATTACTTTTCGAAATTAAGACCGATGGTTCTATTCACCCTAAAGATGCTCTGAAAGAAGCGGCTAAAATTCTTATATATCACTTCATGCTTTTCTCTGATGAGAAAATCACACTTGATACAGATAAGCAGATGGCTAATGAAGAATTTGATGAGGAAGTATTGCATATGAGACAACAGTTGAAACAAAAGCTTGTTGATCTTGATCTGTCAGTACGTGCCTTAAATTGTTTGAAAGCAGCCGAAGTTGAAACACTTGGAGATCTTGTGAAATTTAATAAAAACGATCTTTTAAAATTTAGAAACTTTGGTAAAAAATCCTTAACAGAACTTGACGAACTTCTTGAAAATCTGAATCTGAGTTTTGGCATGGACACTTCAAAGTATAAACTAGATAAAGAATAATTTTCGGGTTATAAAACCCTGTATAAATTGATAATAGAATGCGACACAGAAAGAGTTTTAATCACCTGAGCAGAACAACGAGCCATAGAAAAGCAATGCTTTCTAATATGGCAGCATCATTGATTTTGCATAAAAGAATTAAAACTACCACAGCAAAAGCAAAAGCCTTACGAATATACGTTGAACCCCTCATTACAAAATCAAAGGATGATTCAACACATTCTCGCCGTGTAGTTTTTAGTTACCTTCAAAATAAAGATGCTGTTAGTGAATTATTTAGAGAGGTTTCTCCAAAAATAATAGACCGGCCGGGAGGATATACCCGAATTTTGAAAATAGGCAACAGATTGGGTGATAACGCAGATATGTGTTTTATAGAGCTTGTTGATTATAACGAGAACCTGCTTTCAGCCAAAGAGGATGCAAAGGCTAAGTCTGGACGCCGCAGAAGAAGAGGTGGAAAGAAAAAGGATGAAGGAGAAGCAGTAACACAAGAAGCCATTAAGCAGGAAAATACCTCTGTTGTGGTAGAGGAGACTATAGAAGATACTCAAGCTTCTGCTGAGCTTAGCAAGAAGGAAGAAGTAGCCGCCGAAACAACCGAAGCATCGATTGAGGAAGTGAAGGAAGAACAGGTCGAGGAACAATTTGAAACAAAAGAAGCTGATGAAGCTTCAAAAGAGGAAACAACAGAACCAAAGGCGGAACAAGTTGAAGTATCTGAGGAGAAAGAAGAAGTAAAGGAAGAAATCAAAGCCGAAGAGCAACAGGAAGATGTTAAGGCAAAGGCTGAGACTGAAGGAACCGAAACTGAGGAAGAGAAGAAAGATAGTAAAGAGGGGTCAAAATCAGAAGAAGATTAAGAAAGAATAAATTTATATATTGAGTTTTTAAATAAAATGGGGATAGGTGTTATGTTACTGAGTCCCTTTTTTGTTACAATTTAATTTAACAATCAAATCAAAAATTATTTATAATGGGACAAATTGTTAATGTTCATGCACGCGAAATCCTCGATTCAAGAGGGAATCCTACAATTGAAGTAGAAGTTACTTTGGCTAGTGGCTTCATGGGCCGTGCTGCTGTACCTTCAGGAGCATCTACTGGCGAGAACGAAGCCATTGAACTTCGTGATGGCGATAAAAAGCGTTACCTGGGAAAAGGAGTGCTTAAAGCTGTTGATAATGTTAATACAGTAATTGCAAAAGAACTGATTGGAGTTAGTGCGCTTGATCAGGTTGCAATTGATAACATGATGATTGCCCTTGATGGCACAAAAAATAAAAGCAAACTTGGTGCAAATGCTATTCTCGGAGTTTCATTGGCTGTGGCAAAAGCCTCTGCTGAATACCATGGACTGCCTCTTTACAAATACATTGGTGGAACCAATGCCAAAAATTTACCGGTTCCAATGATGAATATTATTAATGGAGGATCTCATTCTGATGCTCCAATTGCTTTTCAGGAATTTATGATTCGTCCTGTTGGAGCAGAAAGTTTCCATGAAGGTCTTCGTATGGGAGCTGAAGTTTTCCATGCTTTAAAAAAGGTTCTTAAGTCAAGGGGGCTTAGCACTTCAGTTGGTGATGAAGGTGGATTTGCTCCTTCTCTGGAAGGCACTGAGGATGCATTAGAGTCTATTATTAAAGCCATCAAAGAAGCTGGTTATAAACCAGGAAGAAAATCTGAGGGAGGCCAGGTTAGCATCGCTCTTGATTGCGCTGCTTCAGAATTTTATGAAGATGGCAAATACAATTATGCAAAATTTGAAGGCGATAAGGGTGCAGTTAGAAGTTCTTCAGAACAGGCTGACTATTTAGATGAGCTCCTTGCTAAGTATCCAATAGATTCAATTGAAGATGGAATGGATGAAAGTGATTGGGATGGTTGGAAGATCCATACAGAAAAATCAGGAGACAAATGTCAGCTGGTTGGAGATGATGTGTTTGTTACCAATGTTGAGTATTTGAAAAAAGGAATTGATATGGGTTGCGCAAATTCAATCTTGATAAAGGTTAATCAAATTGGAACTCTCACAGAAACACTCGATACAATCGAAATGGCTCATCGTGCAGGCTATACTACTGTTACATCCCATCGGTCCGGAGAAACAGAAGATGTAACCTTAGCAGATATTTCCGTGGCTACTAATTCTGGCCAGATAAAAACAGGTTCATTAAGTCGCTCAGACAGAATAGCCAAATACAACCAGCTTCTCCGTATCGAAGAAGAGCTTGGTGACGTTGCAGTATATGGATATAAAAAATAATTTACATCACAAATATTAGGGAAAGGGCAACATTATCGTTGCCCTTTTTTTTGTTTAAAAGTTATAATTACAAGTTTCTAGATTGTTTCTTACCATTTAGTTAACTAATTTTAGTATATATCTCTCAGTATTATAACTCATGAGAAGCAGATACTCATTATTGTTTTTACTGTTTATTTGTCAAT
>CAYWBC010000115.1:0-11075 GCA_964456285.1 uncultured Bacteroidales bacterium | reverse complement strand
TATTGACGCTTATAGGTTAAGCACATTCTATTACAAGGATATTGATAGTATTAACCCTAAGTTATTTATGGGCCCTATATGGGATTATAACAATGCCTTTGGTATGACAGATTCATTGACCAATTATTATATTGATGGCTGGATTTATAAGCAAAATAAAGCCTTTATTCCTTTTTGGTGGCAGGAAATTACTTCTGATAAATATTTTAGAGAATATTTGATAAACAGATGGGCCGAACTCCGTAACGGCATATTCTCAGAACAAAGTCTGATGAATAGAATCGACTCCTTATCATTGTCATTTAATCATTCAGTGGAAAGTAATTTTAAACGATGGCCAATTATTGAGAATAGGATTTGGTTTTGTTATTATAACGGAATAAGCTACCAAGATAATGTAGAATACCTGAAATTTTGGCTAGTAGAACGATTGAAATGGATGGATCACAACATGTTGCTGGAGTTTGAATAAAATTATTTGTGTCTTTTTTTTATAATCCAAACAACTCCAACAATAGCAAGAACAGAAAAAGATAAAAAATAAAAAAACAAATATATTGGAGAATTTTTCCTTCCCGGACTTCCAATATTAATAAAGGAATTCCAATTGCTTTTCTGATTAATGTTGAAATATTTAATTCTTTTTCTCTCCTTTTCACTAAAATCAAATGCAACACAATCAACCTGCTCACCCAAATCAGTCACTAAACAAATTCTATTTTGTAATGCGTTTATCTTAAACGGTATATTCCCGATATAGTTGATTCTTTTCTTATAATCCTCCCTAAACTTATCAGAATTGGCAACAACAACCAGAATAGATTTTTTTTCTATTATAGTATTTACAGGGAAAATATACTTATCAGTACTTCGCAGATCATGTAAAACCCACCCGGAAATATTTATGTCCTGTTCGCCCTGGTTGGATAATTCAATCCATTCCCCACCTTTGTTCCCTGATTTCAATGAAATCTCATTTATGGCTATCATAATCTGTTTTACCGGCAATGCTCCAATAAATTCCTCAGAGTAATTAGGATGAGAAATACCAGCAGCTGATGAATTCAAGCCGAGATGAAAATCATCTTTAGCTACATTAAAAAATCCGGGCTTATCTTTAATATTGCCTTCACCAATCAGTTTTTTGCTATCACAAAGCGTGTATGAAACTTCCAGTTTTGATTTAGCATCAACCTCAATTGGTTCAGATTCTGAAGCTGCAATGATGTTATTAATTGCAATGGCATTCCCTCCCACATTTGTTTCCTTTTTATGATAACATTTTATCCCGATACCACATCCATAAATTGTATTGTTTAAAATCAATGCTTCTGAGCTGTCTTTAACTGAAATCCCTATACCACAATTTATTATTTGATTATATCTGATGGTGATTCCTGTGGATGGCCCATTTCCTTCATGGCCAACTGAAATACCCTTATCCTTATTATTTTTAAACACATTTTGTTCGATAATCACATTTTTACAACCATTAAAATCTACTGCATCATCTGGCGAATTAGTGACAATATTATTTCGGATTATCCCATCATGTACTTCAATGTATTCAATTGCGTCCGGAGCATTGTCAATAATACAATTCTCAACAATTGCTGTAGCCTTATTAATATTTAGGCCTTCTCCTGTGCCATTACTCCTTATTATGCTGTTTCTCATTTCGAATTTGCCAATATACAACCAGATAACTCCTAAACGCTGTTGGTCTACAACCATGTCCTTTTTATTAATAATAAAGCTGGAATTTTCAATTAATAACTCAAGTTTTTTGGAGTAAATATGTCCTTCCTCAAAATGTGTATACTTAAATTCACATTTATCAGTCGGGTTAATAATGTATATATAACCCCAATAATCTTCCCCCGTATTTGGCTTAAGCAAAATTGGTTGTTGCCTGGTTCCAAGAGCATTTATTTTACCATAAACAAATAGGTTTACACCACGATTAAATCTTATCTCAGAACCCTCTCGAATTGTTAGTTCCCCTTCCTTAGTAACTGAAGTTTCTTCCTTAATATAATAAGGTGAGCCTTCAGCAGTGAGTTCCATTACCGATGCTATTTTTTGCGGAAGTATTGTTCCTTTCTTAAAATTGAAATAATTCAGATTATCCCATCCATCAACCGGATTTTTCCCATCAGTGGCAATAACTTTCCAGTAATGCTTTCCATCTTCAAGATTAATCGGACAAGTAAGGTATGTATCTCTTAGATTCTCAATAATTATTCTGTCATCTCCATGGTCCAGGTCTGCATCTGGACCACATATAAAACTATAAGTTATTTCATCGCCATTAGGATCTCTGGAAGAATACCACCGGAAAATATAATCGGCCGAGATTTGTTCCGGTGTTCTTATAATCCTGAAATTATTTGGTATATAATTAATTTGATAATTTGTCCATGCTACCTTGTTTTTAATATAATTCTTTTCTTTTTCTAATTGTTCTTCCCAATCTGAATAGTGTATGATCCTATCCGTTGAATCCTGTTTCACAGAACTGCTTAATAGATGCTTCAAACTATCAATTTTGGAGTCCAATATAGAAGGATTAAATAAAATCTCACCCAGTTCATTGATTCTGTTTTTTATATCATTTAACATAATAGGATTTGACACTGACCTTTCTAACAATGGATTATCATGTTGCCAGAATGAAGAACTATAATTATAGTAAACATTTCCATAACGCGAGAATGTTTTATCCATATCCCATGGAAACATTGTCCATTTATTCGAATTGTTTATATCATGAAACATATAATAATTATGATAGTAGGTGCTGGAATTTGCGATGAGTGTATTGATTGATATTATATTAATTAGCTTTTCATAATCAAAATTTTGCTCAATAAAATCATAAAAATGACCATCACTTATAGTATCTAATGTATTGATCAAATCCTGAAGGTCCTGTCTGCCAGAATAAATATTTGTTTTTTTCTCCCAGTGAAAGTTTACGTCATCAAAATAGCCTAAACTGGCACCATCTTTTGTGGCTTTGTATAAGTTTGCGTGTTCATCTAAATTGCGCTTTACTAAAAATTCAGCATCAATATTTTCAATCATAAGGTACAAACCAAAAAACTCACCATTTATATATATGCGTACATGTTCTGCATTAAAACAAGGATGGCCAGCTTGCTGAAATATATAACTAGCCAGGTATTGATGAATGTAACTTGGATCTTCATATTCAGCATTAAGATTTAATACTCTTCGACCAAAAATCATTGGTCCGTCATCCAGTTTTATTTTTAATGATTTTTTGGGAAATTCACGTGAGCTATCACCTCTGATTCTTAGTCTGGCATTTGAATTTAATGTTCCGTCTGCAACAATTGTAACAGGTATGTAGGTATCTACATTCCAGTTTTTATAAATTGAATTTAATTTTCTTATATCGCATGTAATAAAAATTTCTTTGACCAGAGATTCAGACTTTTGAACTTGCACTGGTTCTTGGCTATGGCGGCACGAAAATGAAAAAATCAGGATTACAGAATATGTTATCAGAAAATTTTTCATTTCAAAATTCAATTATCACTTTGCCAGCAAATATAGGAAAAGTAAGCGGTTGAGCTTACATCATCTTTATTGTAACAAATTGATAAAATCGCTCCTGGAATTTGAAAAAAATTCTCCTAATGATGAATGATCAAATTTTATTATTCAAAGCAAATTCCATAACTTACTGCATGTTAATTAAATAATATTACCTTTGCGTCACTTTATTGGGTACTAATATTATCGGTCCACAGCAAAATCTCCTTCCTGGTTGGTTTTAATGAGGATCTAAGGAAAGGAGAAATCATGATAAATTTTAATGACTCAGGTCTGCGACCTGAGATTCTGGATGCTATTTCAGAAATGGGATTCGAAAATCCAACACCTATTCAGGAAAAAACTCTTCCTGTATTACTTGAATCTACAGGCGATTTAGTTGCTCTGGCTCAGACCGGTACAGGAAAAACTGCAGCATTTGGATTGCCGGTTATTCAGCTAACCGATCTTGCCAACAAGCAAATTCAGTCTTTAATTCTTTGTCCTACACGCGAATTGTGTATGCAAATTGCCAAGGACCTGACGAATTATTCGGCCAAAATTAAGGATTATAAGGTAGTTTCTGTTTATGGTGGCGCCAGTATTGAAATGCAGATAAAAGCGCTGAAGAATGGTTGTCATACTGTTGTTGGTACTCCTGGTCGAATGTTAGACCTTATCCGAAGGAAAGTACTGAAACTTTCTGGTATTAGATGGCTTATTCTTGATGAAGCAGACGAAATGCTGAATATGGGATTCAAGGATGATCTTGATGCCATACTTGCTGAAACACCAAAAGAACGGCAGACATTGTTGTTTTCAGCAACCATGCGTAAAGAGGTTGCTGAAATTGCAAACAAGTACATGAATAATCCTGAAGAAATATCTGTTGGCAAAAAAAATGCAGGTGCTGAAAATGTACGTCATGAATATTATATGGTCCAATCACGAGACCGTTACCTTGCTCTTAAAAGAATTGTTGATATCAATCCTTCTGTATACGGGATCATTTTTTGTCGTACCCGACAGGAAACCAAAGATGTTGCAAATAAGCTTATGCACGATGGATATAACGCTGACGCTCTTCATGGCGAATTATCGCAAAGCCAGCGAGACTATGCCATGAACCGTTTCAGAATGAAAAATTTACAACTTCTTGTTGCTACTGATGTAGCTGCACGCGGTCTCGATGTGAATGATCTTACACACATAATAAACTATAATCTTCCTGACGATCTTGAAGTATATGTACATCGCAGCGGACGAACCGGAAGGGCTGGGAAGAAAGGTATTTCTGTAACCATTATCCATACGCGTGAAAGCAGAAAGATTAATGAGCTGGAACGATTAACGCAAAAGAAATTCGAGAGAAAGAATGTTCCAACTGGTCATGAAGTATGTGAGAAGCAGTTATTTAATCTTGTTGACAAGGTTGAGAACGCTAAAGTAGATCCCCAGATTGAACCCTATCTTCCTGTAATTAATAAAAAATTAGAGTGGCTTAGTCGTGAAGATCTTGTTAAACATTTCGTTTCTGAAGAATTTAACAGATTCCTCTCCTATTATAAAGATGCTCCTGATTTGAATGTGAATGTAAAAGCTGAAAGATCAAATAATCCAGACCGACAAGGAAAAGGAAGAAGCAAAGGTAGAACAAACAACTATTCACGATTTTTCATGAACCTTGGTTCGAAAGATGGACTTGATGCAGGTAGCATCATCTCTATGATCAACAAAAACAGTAAGGGACGACGAGTTGAAATTGGAAAGATCGACATCATGAAAAAATTCTCTTTCTTCGAAATTGATGACAGTAGTGAAAATGACTTAATAGAGGCCTTGAAAAAGGATACTTTTAAAGGTACTAAATTAGTAGTACAACCTTCAAAACCTGATACTAAGGGAGCTGAGAGAAATCAGGATTTTATAAAAAAGAAAAAGAAGAATAAATCGGGCAGTCGAAAAAGAGTTTATAGGTAGTAGGTGTTGGTGGAATATTTTGTTATTATTATCTCATAAGTATTCATTTAAAACTCAAGACCTTTTATCAGGGAGATTATATCACTTGAATTGTGATTCTCTCCCTGGTATACTTCATGCTCCCAGACAATATGCCTAAGTTTTGTGTTCTTCAAATTACCATACAATACCTCACTCCATTTTCTAACCTGTTTCATGTCTTTTGAACCAAAGCTAAAGTAGAATTTCAGATCCTTTTTTAGCTGGTTATCCACTGCCAGGTAAATTGATGCGTCTACCATATCCATAATTGGTGTTGGGCTTGAAGCAATATATTTATCAAACAAATGCGGCTTGTTAATCATTGTATAAATTGTAAAACACGCTCCAAAAGAATGGCCGAATAGCACGCGATGATTAATCAGAATATCTGTTTCGGCGCACGGCATCAATTCCTCTTCAATGAATTTCAGAAAATTATCCGCCTGCTTAACAGGAAGCATGTCTCTGTTTCGGTTTGTGTTTACGATACCAATGCCTATTACCGGTCTATTCAATTGCACCTCAACAATCTTATCATAACGGTATTTTGAGTACTCACCATCCAGTAAATAAACTATTAAGACAGAATCATTTTCCTCCAATCCGATAGGTTTGAAAATTAAAAGTTCTCTTTTTTCATTTAGAATTTGAGAGTCAACCTCAATAGTGTCGACGGTATAGTAAGCTGCTGGTAAAATCAGAGAATATAAAGCGAAAAGAAATAAAAATAAATATTTCATTTTTAAGAAATTAACTGAACTAATAGAAAATAATTGTGCTTTAATACTAATGAAAAAACAGAAACTATGCAGGAAATTTCCAACTTAGTAATTACACGATATAAATGTACTCATAAAAAGAAATAAGGTCGGAGAAAAGTTTTTATTTCACTGCTAATGTGGCATCAACAAATTTCTTACACCACTTTTCAGCATCAGAAAAACTATCGAAAAGCTCACATTCCCAATGAGTATCCTTCATTGTTTTTGCATATTCCCTGAAAATTTCTCTAATATAATCTTCCTTGGTAACGCATGCTATCCTAACCTCATCGTTCCATACGGTTGCACTTTTTTCTAAAGTCCCGATTACTTCTAATTCATCCTTAGAAATATTAACCTTGGTAACGTTTTGGAAATCTAATATCTGATACTCCATATTATCAAATTTCTGGCTTCCATATATAATCTCATTTGCCTGAGTTATATCTTCAAAATCGACATCATCCTCAAAAATTATAACAACATCGTCCTCGATCCAATTCAGATTAAAGCTCATTATAAAAGTAAATAAGAAATTAATAAATACTATACTCTTTATCCTTTATTCCTATTTGCTCAATATAATAATCCTCTGACTAGAAATAAATAAATGTGAATAGTATTTTTTCTCTTATCACTGATATTTTAATCAGTCATAGCTTAAGGAATTCTTTTAAAATATCTGCAATTGTTCCGGCGTTTGATGGTTTGATTCCAACTGCAACAATTTCTTTTTTGTAGAAAGACCCCCGGCGTAACCTGTTAATTCGCCTCTGCTCCCAATAACCCTGTGACAAGGTACAATGATGGAAATGGCATTTGCCCCATTTGCTGAAGCTACAGCTCTAATGGCTTTTTCATTTTTGATTTTGCGGGAAAGTTCAAGGTAAGTTTCCGTTTTTCCATAAGGAATTTTCATTAATTCATGCCAAACACTTTGCTGGAAATTAGTTCCAACAAATTGAACTGGTATATCAAACACCTCTCTTTCACCTCCAAAATATTCAGTAAGCTGCTTCTTGACAGTCAAAATAGCTCCTGTTTCCTTCTCTTCATATTTTGCATCAAGCCCTTTCTGAATTCTCGTGTCAATTGCAGATCTCATTTTTCTGAAACGCCAGTCACATATACAAATTCGGTCTTCAAATGATCCTATAATCAATTCTCCAAATGGTGTATTGAAAAATTGTACGCTTATTTTATTCTGGTATCCCAAATTAGTTTTATTGAATAATTTATTACTTCACTATTTTATTTCCACCCACCATTGATTAAATGACTTTGTAGTATCTTTCAGGTATACCTTTTCACCAATAATTGGAGTAATTAGGATTTGGCCCATTTCCTTATTCAATTCCGTAATCTGCTTTAGTGGATCATCCCATGGGTGATGTGAAATAGCAAATTTCGATGAATGCACTGGAAATAATCTTTTAGCATTTAAATCCTTTGCTGCCTGCAATACCTCTCCCGGCATCATATGAATGTATTTCCATTTTTCATCATACTGACCATTTTCTAAAATCACCAGGTCAAATTCACCAAATGCCTCTCCAATTTCAGCAAAATGAGTATCGTAACCACTATCGCCACCTATGTATATTTTCATTGTGGGCGTTTCTAATACAAATGATGTCCACAAGGTTTTGTTACGACGAAACGCTCTTCCGGAAAAATGACGGGCCGGCGCAGTGTGTGCCATGAAACCTGTATCCAGATCAATTCCCTCGTTCCAATCTTTCTCTATGATGATGTCTCTCTTATATCCCCAATGTTCCAAATGCCCACCTACTCCAAGGCCACAGATTACTTTATTAATCTTTGGCTTTAAATTTTTCAATGCCTGGTAATCAAGGTGATCCCAATGATCATGGGTAATAAATAGATAATCTATTTCGGGTATATCGTCCGTGGAGTATGGATCTGTTCCTTTAAATGCCTTGGTAGCAAAAGAGAAGGGTGAAGCATAACCGCTAAATACAGGATCAATCAACATTTTCTTCCCATCGATTTGCATAAAGTAGGACGAGTGTCCAAACCAGACCAGGACATCTTCCTTTGGATCAAGATGAATTAAATCGACCTTAGTTGAAGGAATGCTATCTATGGGTCTTAATCTTGGTCTTTTTGTGAAAAGAAACTCATAGAGCACTGAGAAATAAGTATACCCTTCAGTAATATCAGGTGTATGGTGTATGTTTTGAAAGCTTCCATTTCTATAATTTGGTGATTCTGTTATTACTTCCAGCTGTTCTCCAGAAGGTAATTTGCCAAATTTAGATTGTTTTAAAATCCCAAAAATTACTATACTAATAACTGCCAAAATTAATAAAGTGATTATCATTGCTCCTTTAGTTTTTCTTTTTCTTATTGTCATAATACTATCTTATCCCTTAATCTAATGCTCCTTCTTGCGCCACACAAATTGAAACACAAAAATAAAGCTTCCTCCCGTTTCCTAAAACACCAGCATCTAAAATACATCTCTGCTGAATTAAAGCTTTGAATTTTAAGTAAAGAAAATTTTTTGATTTTCTTGATTGTATTAAGTCACAGGTACCAATACCAATCGACCATAAATAATGAATACAGCCAATAATAATAACACAAGGTTTACTAATACTGATCTATTTTCCTTTCTTTTTAGGTGAGTCATTGCTGCCACTGACATATCCAAAATAATCCCTATTGCTGCAAGTGGAGTTAAAACAGGAAGTATATTCAACGCCATCGGTAATATTAATCCAATGGCTGCAAAAATTTCTATAATACCAATTAGCTTTATTTTAGAAATACTAAAACCATCAACCCAATCGCCAACTTTTTCTTTCAATTTGTCTTTTGGATTACTAATTTTCATTATCCCCGCCAGGAGAAAAATCATGCTTAGTATACCCTGAAAAACCCAGATTGTAGTGCTCATTCAATTTTTTTTAATAAAGAGTAAAATAACGTTTTTTTAAACAAATTCTATGATAGTTAATTAAAATTATCGTCTGGATACAATTAGTCCATAATGATATGGTTCAAGAATGAAAGGTCCTTTCTCGAGCGTGAATTTTTCTTTGTCAAGCAATTGTATTATCATCTCTGGTTTAGGCCTGATAATCAAATCAGGTCCCCTGGGTGTTGAAATATCACTTCGCCAGTGAATAACGCCAACTTTCCCTTTTGATTTTAAAATCCTGTGGGCTTCATTAAAAAAATCAACTGAAGAATCGTGATGTAGAATATTAAACAAGACCACATAGTCGATAGAGTTATCTGCCAAACCTGTTTTTTGAGTTAAAATATCCCGCTGTTCTAATATAACATTATCAATACGTTCATTCTTTAATTTCTTTGCAACGCAATTAAGCATTTCCTTCTCAATATCAAAACCAAACAATTTCCCCCTTATACGATTTGCTATAGGAATAGTGAAAGTTCCATATCCGGTACCAATTTCTACTAAATCATGAATTTGGGAGTTGATTTGAAGTTCGGATAATATCACTCCAATTTGAAAAAATTCCGCCCAAATCTGTTCATCGGGCATATCACTTTCTCTTACTTTCACTTGTTTTGTTTTAATTATAGATTTACAATTATGATTTAGAAATGCAATGAATAAATTATCTGTATTCAGGTGATTTTTTTGAGCTGCAAATAACATACATTGCTTTGAGTCCGGAAAAGTCTACTGCATTCATATTCTTTGTTTACAAAGAGTAACAACTGTATCTAGCTTTAAGTTTATTCTATTTCCCAATCTTTGCTTCAGGATGATCCAAAATAACAGACCAATGACATGTAACAAAATAAATATAGTATGATTTAATTAGTTAAGCTGATAAAATAATCCACCTTATCTGTTTGAATAAAATCAGGATTTAGAGAAATAGCTTCATGATATCCATAGCCAGCAATAAAAGTGAGGCATTTTTGATTTTGCGAATAACAAGAGCAAGTAATTACCAGAAAAGAAAAAACGAATACAACTCTGATTTTCATTGTGAACCTGACTTATTATTAATCAAGAAGTTTTAATTCTTTTAAGATCTCTTTCACTATTTCATACCTTGCCTGCTTTGTTTTATTGAAATCATCCGATATGAAGTTCATCGCATAAAAATAGGCCTTATTATCCTTTTCCAGGTATCCAACAAGCCACATTACATATTCAGTGTCCGAAACTAAACCACCTCCGGTTTTACCACTAAACTTATAACCATCTTTCTGTTCTAGTATAATAATATTCTTAATGATATCAATGTTTTGTTTTGAAACACTTAAGTCATAATTGTAGAATTTCCTTAAGAAATCAATTTGTTGATTTGCACTAATTCTGAACTGTCCGGCTAACCAAAATCGTGTCGGGGGACCAATTAAGTCTTTATTGCCATAATTAAAAGCATTCACATATTCATAATACTTCTCAATTCCAATTTGTTCAGTAAAACCAACATACACCCATACGCATGAATATTGCATTGATGTCTTTAATGTCTGGTCATTGTTCCATGCTTTTACTGGCCACTCGTGTCCATCCCATTTTATTATCTGGTTGGTGTCTTTAATAATTCCTTCTTCCAGGGCTATCAGTGAATGAGGTATTTTAAATGTTGATGCGGGTATATATCCTGTATCACACAAACCGGAGTTATACTTAATAAATTCGTTTGCATCCTGATCAAATAATACAAAACAACCATCCACTCCATATTTAGTAAAATAAGTCTTAAAATCTTTCTCAATTGTTTCTTGAGAAAA
>CAYWBC010000114.1:0-11110 GCA_964456285.1 uncultured Bacteroidales bacterium | reverse complement strand
GTAGTTCAAGCTCAGCCATTTTTCCGGTTTTTACATTCATGGTCTTCTGCTTCCTGGATGTACTTGAAGTTGGCTTTACAGCGATTCTGAAAATCAGTTCATTTCCGTTTGTAATGCCGCCATTTATTCCTCCTGCATTATTGGTTTCTGTTTTACCTTCCATGGTAACAATATTGTCATTGTGCTCACTGCCTTTCATTTTTGCTGCTGCGAATCCTGAACCAAATTCAATGCCTTTAATCGCGGGTATTGCAAAGATCATATGGCCTAAAGCAGATTCAACCGAATCAAAAAATGGTTCTCCCAAACCAACAGGTAGATTATTTACTCTGCATTCTACAATTCCACCAATTGAGTCTTGCTCTTCTACTGCTTTATCAATTGCTGCTTCAATATCAGGTATTCCTCCGGCTTCAATCAGTTTCGCCTCAATGCTAACAGATTCTATTAATTTCTTTGCTACTACTCCTGCTGCAACCAGGGCAAGTGTAAGTCTTCCTGAGAAATGCCCGCCTCCCCGGTAATCTTCAAACCCTCCATATTTTTTCGTGGCAACAAAATCAGCATGTCCCGGTCGGGGTGTCTCTCTTAGTTTTGAATAATCTTTTGACCTGGTATTTGTATTTTCAAATAAGATAGTCAAGGGCGCTCCGGTAGTATGGTCGTTGAATACTCCGCTTAACAACTTAGGTAAATCGGCTTCTTTTCTTGGTGTAGTTCCTTTTGCTCCGCTTCGACGTCTGTTCAGATCAGTGATGAAGTCTTTAAAAACCAGTGGCAGTCCGGCAGGTACGCCATCCAAAGTAATCCCAATACTGTTGCCGTGAGATTCTCCAAATATGCTGATCCTGAATATTTTTCCAAAAGTATTCATAGCGAGGTTTATATTATTTCAGTTCTTTGTTCAAATTCTCAATAATTGCTTTCATCCTGGAATATCCAATCTGTCCCGGCGCAGTTTCTTCTCCTTCATCTATGGCTGCAAATGTAAACTCTGCTCCCAGGAGCGGGGCTACAATTCTGGTAATCTTACCATATGCTCCCATTCCTAAAGCAACCAAAGCTTTGTTATTACTATAAAGTGAGAGCAAGCGGGCGCTGTCAGCCTGTGAATTGCAGAAAGTTGCAAGTTTTGCAATATCGGCACCCAAAGCATAACATTGATCAACTATACTATATAATTCTTTTAGCCCGGGTGTTTTTTCAAAGTTATGGTAAGAGATAATTACTTTGCAATTGAATTGTCTGGCAACTGCAATGAGAGCTTCCTGCTGCTCTTTTTCTGCTTCTATTTCAATATCTACATAAGCAGCACCGGCTTTTATTGCAGCAGTAAGTCTTTCCATTTGATCTTTCGTACCCATTTTGTCCGGTCGGCAGGTGGCAATAGTAGGAGTAGAGTGACTAAAAACTTTTTGGATCTCTTCAACGGAGAAATCAGTAAGATCAAGACGTATCTCTGCCAATTCCACTTTTTCAAGCAATGAAAGACACTTTTCAATATTTTTTTCAGATATCGCTAGACAAATCATCTATTATTGTTTCTAGATTTTTAAACTTCATTTTACAGGCAATAGCTTGTCCGATTTTTTCAAGCAAAACAATGTGAATTGAGTCTCCAACTCGTTTTTTATCCTGCTTCATAACTTCAAATAAATCTTTTACAGGAATCTGTGATTTTGTTGGTAAACCGTAACTTTCAAGGACTTCCTTAATTGCATAAACTTCTTCATCTGAAAGCATTCCAAGTTTTTGCGATACCGTAGCTGCCAATACCATTCCAATACTCACGGCATTTCCATGTAAAATACCTGTCTTTTTTTCCAAAGCATGTGCGAAAGTATGTCCGAAATTTAACAGACGTCGTTCTCCTTTTTCTCTTTCATCCGCTTCAACAACATCGGCCTTTATTTTTACAGAATCATATATCATGCTGGTTATTACCTCTTCATCATTTGCAAGAGCCTTATCTGAATTTTCTTTGCAGTAATTGAAGAGTTCAGGGTTTTTTATTGCTCCTGCTTTAATTATTTCTGCAAATCCTGATTGGAACTCTTCTTCTTCAAGTGTCGAAAACATTGTATTATCACACAATACAAATTCCGGCTGATTAAAAACTCCAACCATATTTTTAAAGCCTTCAAAATTTACACCGTTTTTACCACCAACACTGGCATCAACCTGCGAAAGCAGAGTAGTAGAAACAAATCCAAACGGAATGCCCCGCATGTAAACAGAAGCTGCAAAACCGCCAACATCACATACTATTCCACCACCAATAGAAAGTAGAAAACTTGTTCGATCTGCTTCCAGCTCCAATAATTTACCCATTATCATTTCAATAGTAGCCAGGGTTTTATTTTTTTCACCAAGACCCATTTCAATGATTGGAATTCCTTCAGGCAAATCATTGCTGTAATATTTCAGAATATTCGAATCAGTAAGAATAATAACTTTTCTTCCTTCAAGGTATTTTGAAAGATGAACCAGCCTTTCACCTATCAAAATTTTTGAATGGTTTGACTCAGCTTTTACATCAAGGACTTTCATATATTAATTTAGGATTATAATCAGGTTTTGAAATTAGTAAAAACTATTCATTCATAACTTTTGTCTGATGGTTGATAGATTCCTGGTGAATGGCTCTGAAGATTTTAATTATAAAATCTTCACTAAGACCTTTCTTCTCGCCATTTTCAATCCTTCGGTTAAGCAATTCATCCCATCGCGTAGACTGCAGAATGGTAATGCTGTTCTTTTTCTTATAAGTACCAATTTTTTCAGCAATTTTCATTCTGCTATCGAGTATTTCCATAAGTTTATCATCAAACTTATCGATCTGTATTCGCAAGTCATCAAGTGTATGCATAATTACAGCATTATTAACGTTGGCTTTTCTGAGTACCAAATTTGAAAGCATTTTTTTCAATGAATCAGGTGTTATCTGTTGTGCCGCATCACTTAAAGCTTTATCAGGATTGCAATGAGATTCCACTACGAGTCCTTCAAAATTCAGGTCCATAGCTTTTTGAGATACCTCAAACAAAAGATCTCTGTCGCCGCAAATATGGCTGGGATCTGTTATCATGGGTAAATCGGGTATACGTCTTTTCATTTCAATAGGAATCTGCCAGTGCGGATCATTCCTATAAAACGATTTTCCATAAGTGGAAAAGCCACGGTGAATGGCGGCAAGTTTTTTAATGCCGGCCTGGTTGAGACGTTCAAAAGCACCAATCCACAATTCCACATCAGGGTTGACAGGATTTTTTATCAGAACAGGTATTTCCACTCCTTCAAGAGCATCCGCAATTTCCTGAACTGCAAAAGGATTTGCAGTTGTACGTGCTCCCAGCCATAGTATATCAACGCCATATTTTAATGCTTCAAATACATGCGAGGCATTGGCAACTTCTGTTGCAGTATACATACCCAACTCTTCCTTTACTCTTTTTAGCCAGGGCAAACCCTCTTTGCCTACTCCTTCAAAAGTATTTGGTCGTGTACGCGGCTTCCAGATTCCTGCCCTGTAAATCATGACACCATTCTTTTTTAATTGTCTGGCAGTTTCCATTACCTGCTCTTCAGTTTCTGCACTACATGGACCGGCAAGTATCAAAGGGCGTTTATCAGAAACTCCGTTTAAAAGGAAGGCTTCTAAATCAAGTTTTATGCTCATTTTTTAAATTTTAATATTAATCAACAAATACTTCTCCTTTGTAATATTCGCCTAGAATAAAAACATTGGAGGTAAAAGGTTCAACTGCTTTAGTAGCCTGCTGATACAAATCGTAATCATCAAACTCTACATCAATATAGAACTGATATTCCCAGTCACGCCCAATTAATGGCATGGACTGAATTTTCGAAAGGTTAATATCGTAATAGGAAAAAGTAGAAAGTATTTTAGAAAGGCTGCCTATTTTATGAGCCAATGCAAAGCTTATAGAAGACTTATTAACATTTTTATCATGAAATCCTCCACCATTCTTATCTTCGAGAATAAGAAAACGGGTATAATTGCTTTTATTGGTTTCAATACTTTCTGCCAGTATATTAAGATCGTATTTTTCTGCTGCAAGTTTACTGCTAATTGCGGCTATGCCTTCCAGGTTTTCATCAGAAATTTTCTTTGCACTCAAAGCAGTATCAATACTATCAATAAGTTTGATTTCAGGATAATCTTCGAAAAATTGCTGACACTGCAACAGGGCCATAGGATGGGAAAACACTTCTTTAATATCTGTTATCTTCTGTCCCTTTAATGCAACAAGGTTCTGTCTAATCCTTAAATAAACCTCACCTATAACCTTCATATTGGAATCCAGCAGGAGCGAATAATTTGGTAAAATGCTTCCCGCAAGTGAATTCTCGATGGCAGTTATTCCATAATCGACTTTTCCTTCTTTTAGGGCTGCAAACAAGTCCTTGAAAGTATTGCGAGGAACAATTTCAATATTTTCATCTTTAAAATATTTGTAGGCAGCAATTTCATGAAATGCTCCATAACCGCCTTGAATGGCAATTCTTTTTGGCGTTGAATTCGTTCCTTTCATGTGTCAGATTTGTATCTGTAATAAAAAAAAAGTCCCGGATTTTCCGGGACCAGTATAATCAATATTTTATATACGAATAGCCCCTTATTCTACTTTAAAAAAGTAAAAGAAAAAGAAGAAGCTATAGGTAGTATTTGTACTCATTATTGATTGTTTGCTATGCAAATATAAGAATTCTTTTTAAAGCTTGTATTCTTAGAAGCTTAAAACTATTTTTATTCAATAAAAATAAGTTTCAAAATAGTGTATATTTTATGACCAAACAGGAGAGATACGAGAACATTATCAGATACTTTCAAAAGAATCGCCCCATTGCCGAGACAGAACTTAATCATGCCAATCCTTATGAACTAATAGTATCGGTTATTCTCTCGGCTCAGTGCACCGATAAAAGAGTTAATCTAATTACCCCTGCTTTGTTTGAGGCATACCCAACAGTTTTTGACTTGGCTAAAGCCACAGCCGAAGATATTTTCCTCTACATAAAAAGTTGTTCCTACCCGAACAATAAAGCCAATCATCTGGTAGGAATGTCTAAAATGCTGGTTAATGAATTTAAAGGTGAGATACCTTCTGATGTTAATCTGCTGCAGAAATTGCCTGGCGTAGGTCGTAAAACCGCCAATGTTGTAGCTTCAGTAATTTTTAATCAACCTCATATTGCTGTTGATACTCACGTATTCAGAGTTGCTGCGCGTATTGGTCTGACTACCAATGCAAAAACACCTTTACAAACAGAAATACAATTGATAAAACACATCAAAGAAGAACTACGACCCATTGCACATCATTGGCTTATATTGCATGGCAGGTATATTTGCAAAGCCCGAAAACCTCTTTGTTCAGAATGTGGAATCACAGCATTTTGTAAGTATTATAATTTCAAAAAAGACAACTAAGATTAAATTTCTCCGTAGTTTTACTTTAAATATAGAACTGATCAATGATTTTATACTCGATATCTGTTAAAGAGACACTGATAATTCAGAAACAGATGAGATTAAAAATTAATTGCTTGTGTAGGAAGCAAAGCTGGATGAAAAATACTTATTTTTATTAACAGACAATTATGTAAATTTATATGAACAGGCTTATAACAAGGCCTGAGACTGTGAATAGTCAATTTTGTAAATCAAAAAAAAATATTAATTTTACTACGAACATAAGGTTTTCATGGAAAAACGGAACCATAAAATTTCGACCGATGCCAAAAAAACATTTTCTTAACAGCCTGATCCTTTTTTCAATTTTTGCAGTATCACTTGTATTGGTGAGTTGTAATATTGGTAATAAGAAGTCAAAACAAAATGTAAACATTGAAGACTTTGTTACTGAGGATGATATTTTTGATGATATTGATCAAGCAAAGAAGATATTCTATTCTTTGCCTTCTCCTTTGGAAACTGCAATGTTAATTAAATCTGCAGGAGCCGAATACAACGAGGAGTTATTAAATTCTTTAGATAATGTGGTTAATTACTCAACCAGCAGGTCTTTAGCTCTAAATTTGGGAATTTATACCACAGATTTAAGTTTTGCCAGCTTGTTTGATCAGACACAGACTTCCATCAGTTATATGGCGGCTGCCCGGGACATGGCAGAAGGTCTGGATATTAATGATGCCATTGATAATGAAACAATGACAAGACTGGAAGAAAATCTTCAGAACAGGGATGTAGTCATGGATATCATCTCTGAAACTTTTTTAAATTCCTCATCTTATCTTAAAGAACAAAGGCGACAGGATGTTGCAGCTATAGTACTTGTGGGAGGCTGGATTGAAGGACTGTATCTTGCCACACAGTTGGTTGGAGATAATAGTATTGAAAACAATAAACTTGTCGACAGGGTTTTGGAACAAAAACTTTCATTCAATATTGTTCAGAGAATGTTGGATGACAATTTAAGTAATGAAAACGGCGATAAAAATATAGATATAGTTAACCTCATTTCTGAACTTGAAGAATTAAAGGATGCTTTTGATAATGTAAAAGTACAGACTTCTCAAACAGAAACTGAAGAGAACACGGAAACAAATGTTACAACTATTAAATCTCAAACTGTTGTCAGTGTTACTCCTGAGGGCTTTAAAACATTACAGTTAGCAGTTAATAATCTTAGAACAAGCTTTATACAATAAATAACAGATATCATGAGACGAACTTACTATCTGATAACCCTGGTTTTTGCATTGGCATTTTTTAGTAATAATGCATCAGCTCAATGTAAAGGCTTTGCAAAGAAAATTTGTAAGCTGGAGTTGATTCCATATATACATGATGGGAATTATCATGCAGCAATTCTTACTGAGGGTGAGGAAGCTGAACTTTATAAGACTTTTTATTCAGGACAGGATTATCGTCTTGCTATCTG
Organism: uncultured Bacteroidales bacterium; assembly: GCA_964456285.1. Classification (GTDB taxonomy): domain Bacteria; phylum Bacteroidota; class Bacteroidia; order Bacteroidales; family UBA10428; genus UBA10428. The sequence continues at coordinate 4,181 of CAYWBC010000114.1, read as the reverse complement.
TGGATCAGATGCGCTGCCTGATATAGAGTTTCAGGTTATTGATGCTTATAAAAATGTTCTTTATGACAATACAGAACATAACAAGGCTAGGGTTTGGGATTTTAAAGTGGAAGCAAGCCAGCAATTGAAAATTACAGTTCGGGTACCAAATAGCAATATTGAATCGGAGTATCCTGCAAGTGGTTGTGTAGCTATTATGTTTGGCTTTCTGGATGAGGAATAAATAGTAACAAAAAACCTTTCAATATAATCAACCTGTGTATGCTTACACAGGTTTTTTTTAATTTGTTAACTCTTTGTTTGAAGCATTCAGAAGATAACTATTGAGAAAGTATCTTTAACTTTTCATGTAAAAATTTTCCGGTATACGAATTTTTGCATGAGATCAGGTTTTCCGGAATGCCTTCAAATACTATATTACCGCCTTTATCACCTCCTTCAGGGCCCAAATCAATTATCCAATCGGCACATTTTAATATTTCCTGATTATGTTCAATAATAACAACTGAGTGCCCTTTCTCTATAAGGGCATTAAGAGATACCAATAGTTTATTTATGTCATGAAAATGAAGCCCGGTTGTTGGTTCATCAAAAATAAAAAGCGTAGGTGTGCTTTTTTCGTGCGAGATAAAAGATGCCAGCTTAACACGCTGACTTTCACCTCCGCTCAAAGTACTTGATGACTGGCCTAGCTTAATGTAACCAAGGCCAACAGCGGCAAGAGGTACCAATTTATGAACAATCTTTTTCTCAGTGTTGGAATTCTTTTTTGAAAAGAATTCAATAGCCTCATCTACAGTCATTTCCAATACATTAAAAATATTTTTTTCATTGTATCGGACATCCAGTATATCATCCTTAAACCTTTTGCCTTTGCAATGATCGCATGTAAGTATAACATCGGCCATAAATTGCATCTCTACCTTAATGACTCCTTCTCCCTGGCACTCTTCACACCTTCCGCCATCAACATTAAATGAAAAGTGAGCTGGTTTGTAGTTGTTGCTGATTGCATAAGCTTGAGAAGAATACAATTTTCTGATTTCATCATATGCTTTCATGTAAGTTACCGGATTTGACCGTGATGTTTTACCAATAGGATTCTGATCAACAAACTCAATTGACGAGATGGAATGAATGTCTCCATCCAGCCTCCTGTATTTTCCGCTTTTTTCACCATACCCGCTAATTATCTTGTTTAATGCAGGATACAATATATTCTTAATAAGCGAGGATTTACCAGATCCGCTAACTCCTGAGATAACTGTAAGTACATTGAGGGGTATTTGCACATCGATATTTTTCAAATTATTTTCATTGGCACCCAAGATCGTGATTGAGTTCTTCCAGGATCTTCTTTTTGCTGGAATATTAATTTTCTCTCTGAAAGTGAGATAATCTGCAGTAAGCCCATTGCTTTCCTTCAAAAGTTTATCATACGAACCTGAAAATACAAGCTCTCCTCCTAGTCTTCCTGCTCTTGGACCTATATCAATAACTTCATCACAGGCACGAATTATTTCTTCTTCATGCTCAACCACAAGAATGGTATTGCCAATGGCTTTTAAGTCGTTTAATACACTTAATAGCCTGTGTGTATCTCTGGGATGTAAACCTATACTGGGCTCATCCAGAATATATATTGATCCAACCAGACTACTTCCTAAAATGGTGGCAAGATTTATTCGCTGAGATTCACCGCCAGAAAGTGTTGATGAGAGACGGTTTAATGTAAGGTATCCAAGACCTACATCACAAAGATAATTCAGCCTGTTTTGTATTTCCACCTGGAGTCTTCCGGCAACATCTTTCTCAAACTTTGTAAGTTTAAGAGTAGAAAATAAATTCTCAAGTTTTTCTACCGGGATATCAACCAATTGCTGAATGGTGTAACCCGATATTTTAACGTATCTGGCCTCCTTCTTCAACCTGGTTCCCTTGCACTCAGTGCAGGTTGTTTTTCCTCTGTAACGGGCCAGCATAACACGATACTGAATTTTGTATTTTTTTTCTTCCAGGTAACTGAAAAATTTATTCAAGCCTCCGAAGTATCGGTTGCCTGTCCAAAGCAGGGAATATTGCTCTTCTGTGAGCTGGTAAATAGGTTTATGAATAGGAAAATCAAATTTTTCAGCATTAAATATAAGCTTATCTCTCCATTTTTTCATTTTTTCACCTCTCCAGCAGACAATAGCATCTTCATAAACAGAAAGGTTCTTATCGGGAATTACCAGATCACTGTCAATACCAATAATTTTCCCATATCCCTCGCAAACAGGACAAGCTCCAATAGGATTATTGAAACTAAACATATGAGGTGAAGGTTCTTCAAAAACAACTCCGTCGGCCTCGAATTTATTTGAGAACTCTTTGTATTCAGAATGCTCTTCATCAAGGATTTGTACATGACAAATCTTATCTCCTAACTTATAAGCTTGCTGCACCGAGTCAGAATATCTGCTTATAGAATCAGGATTTTTATCAATAACAATGCGGTCTATAATTAGTTGAAAATCTTTTGAACTTTGAATCGTTGATTCACTTATCTCACTTAGTTTTAGAATATCGTCATTGATTTTTACTCGGTTAATACTCATATGCTTCAGATCAGAAACCAGTTGATCGAAACTCACTTTGTTATAGCTATGAAAGGGAGCCAGAATTAAGGCTTTTGTATTGTCTTTCAATGAGGTAAGGTAGTCTACAACATCTGTAACAGTTTCTTTTTTAACTCTTTTTCCTGATTCTGGAGATATTGTCTGTCCGATTCTTGCAAAAAGAAGTTTTAAATAATCATAAATCTCTGTTGAGGTTCCAACTGTAGATCTTGGATTCCGGGTGTTGACTTTCTGCATGATAGCTATAGCTGGTGGCAATCCGCTAATTGAATCTACTTCGGGCTTATTCATTCTGCCAAGAAATTGCCTGGCATAGGATGAAAGGCTCTCTACATACCTTCTTTGTCCTTCTGCATAAACAGTATCAAAAGCCAGTGAAGATTTTCCTGATCCTGACACTCCGGTAACAACAATTAGTTTTTCCCTGGGTAGATTGACACTTATATTCTTTAAATTATGAATTCTGGCACCCCTTATAGCAATAAAACCCTTATCATTCTTTAATTCTGGCATGGAAATTGAATAAAAAAAAGTAAATTTTTTCTGCAAAGGTATTTGTATTAAGTAAAAAAAATACTTACTTGCACCATTAATTGAATAACCATCTAACAGGAGGAATGCTTATAGGATAATTCTACTTTCTTTTTTTGTATAATAAATTAAAAAGGAGGTAGTTGTGAAAACTCTCAGTAACCTCAGCGATTATGAACTTGTTCAAAAATATGTTGAACAAGAGGATAAAGCAAGCATTGAGGTGTTAATTAATAGGCATCGAAAAAAAATCTACACGTATATAGTTTTAGTAGTGAAAGATCAACATCTTGCCGAAGATGTTTTTCAGGAAACTTTCATTAAAGTAATCAAATCATTAAAAGAAGGACGATACCGTGACAATGGACGTTTTATATCCTGGGTCATTCGTATTGCTCATAATTTAATGATAGATCACTTCAGAAAAGAAAAGCAGTTGAATACTATTTCTAATGATAGCTATGAAAATGATCTTTTCAATTCGAAGAAGTTTGCCGATAAAACTGTAGAAGAAGAGATTGTTTTTGACCAGATATCAAAGGATATAAGACGCCTGGTTCATGAATTACCAGATGAACAGAGAGAAGTAGTGATTTTGAGGCATTATTGTGATATGAGCTTTAAAGAGATTGCTGAACAAACTGGTGTTAGTATTAATACCGCTTTGGGCAGAATGAGGTATGCTCTAATCAATTTGCGAAGAGTGATTAAGGAGAAAGATCTTTCTTTATCAGTGAAGTAGGGCCTCAGAAAGTTTTTGTTGATTTTTTTTTCAATTAAAGAAATATTTTGTGCATTATTCCGTTTTGTACTTAATATAATTTTAATGAAATATTATTTTGCCTATGACAAAAACCTCTACTGTTCAGTTTACTATTAACAATCTGGCATCAAAATCAGGGGAAGAACTAATTGACGTTGATTCTTTATTTAATAAACAAGGTGAATACAAAGATGTTTTTGAGATATTGAATCAATTGAGTCTTGATGTTCGTAAGGAAGTAGTAGAAAAAATACTTAATCTATCCTCTG
>CAYWBC010000113.1:0-11242 GCA_964456285.1 uncultured Bacteroidales bacterium | reverse complement strand
AAAGTTTTATTTGAAATACATTAGCCTGTAGATAATTGTATTTCCTTTATTCAAAAATAGGATTTATCAAAAAAGTATATTGGGTTGAGGATATTAGAAGCCAATAATATATTTTTACTTGACGTTAAGTTTATAGCCTATACTCCTACAAATCATGAAACAAACTAAATCTATATTTTTTGTTTTATCAGTTTTGTTCATTATCCTTAACGGTTGTATTTCTCAAAAGAAAATGGAATACCTTCAGGATCCGGTAGAGACAAGTAAAACTTATTCTATTCCTATAGTTGAGGAAAACAGAATTAAACCCAATGACGAACTGTACATTTCTGTTTCCAGTTTTGATGATCCGGATTTTGGATTTGTCGGAACCGGATCAGAATATCAGCGCACAGGGTATAGTAATGATCTTTCTGTAAGTCTTATCAGTTATACAGTCCAAACTGATGGCACTATTCAGTTTCCTGTATTAGGACAGATACAATTATCCGGACTCACACTTGAAGAAGCAAGATTAATGATGGAAAAATCATTAAAAGACTACTTAGATCAACCTATGGTGAAAATTAAATTTAGTATCAAAAAAGTTACTATTCTGGGCGAAGTAAACATGCCAGGAAATTACACCTACTCAAAAGATCATATTAACATTTTAGAAGCTTTAGGTATTGCCGGAGATATGACAGTTCACGGCAATCGAAGAGAAGTCTATTTAATGCGTACTAATGCTGATAAACTCATTAAATATAGGGTAGACCTAACACAAGATGAATTAGTATTTGAAAAGTATTTTAATATTGAGCCTGACGATATAATATACGTAAAACCAAGAAATTCGCGTAAATGGAATGTGATTTCAATACCAATATCACTTGTATTATCTACCATAACAACATCTTTATTAATCATTAATTATTTTCAATAGAGTCAAAAATGTTTGCAACTATTATCCGAAATAATAGAAATTATGGGAAGTAAGAAAAAAACAAACAGTATTGAATCACTTGATCTAAAGTATCTGTCTGCGCTGCAATCGGTGAGTCAAATGCTGAATTATAGATTTCTGTTTTTTTCAATTATTTGTGCATTTCAATTAAATTCTTACATCAAATCGGTCAATCAGGTTGGCTAGTATCCCTTTGAATTTCAAAAAAAATAAATGAGTAAAAAAAATAAAAGAATATTAAGTCAACCGATAGATCTTCGGTATTTTATTAAGTTATTTTCAAATAAATGGCCTTTTATCAGTAGTTGTGTATTGCTCACTGTAATGGTTGCTTTTTTTGTGAACACCTGCTCAAATCCAACTTATGAAGTTAGAAGTATGCTTGTTATTCAGGAGGATGGTAATCAGTTCTCAAGAGCATCTTCAAATTTATTTAGTGATATTGGAGTATTTGGGGCTGACAAGAACTTTGCAAATGAAGTGCAAACTATCCAATCGACATCAATTATAGCTGAGGCAATCAGTAGACTAGACTTTAGAATTTCATATTATCTCCACGAGTCATTGATAAAAAAAGAACTGTATAAGAGTTCGCCCTTTGTTGTCCTTATCAATCCTGAACACCCGCAACTTACAAATCTCAGGTTTAAAATTGATATAACCACAAACTCAAGCTTTAAATTAAGTTTCAGAGGGAAAGATATCACTGTCCATAACTATAAATCAGGCAGAGTGATAAATGTAGTTCCGAAGGCATATGACAAAAAGGAATATGGCTTTGGAGATCAAATTGAAAGCGAAAACTATGATTTCAAAATAGTGTTGAATAGCAATTATAAATTTGATGAAAATGAATCCAACTCTTTCTCCTTTATCTTAAATCAACCGAAAGATATTATCAAATTGTACCAGGCAAAACTAAGCTTGGGAGTCCCTGATCAAGAGTCCACTGTTGCTGAAATAACCATTGAATCAAAATCACCTGAGAAGGCAATCGATTTTCTTAACAGTCTTACGGAAACATACCTGCTAAAAGATGTGGAACGAAAAAACCATATTTCGATAAAAACAATAGAATATATTGATAGTCAGCTAAATATCATTAAAGATTCACTGCAGATTGCAGAAGAAAATCTTCAACAATTCAGATCCAGTAATCAGGTAACTGATCTTTCAGTTCAAGCTAATCAGGTTTATGATGAATTACGAGTGCTTGAAAATCAAAAAGCGGAACTAAAAACAAATCTGAAATATTATGAATATATTAAAGAATATTTTGCTGCCAATCAGGATTTTTCAGATTTGATAACGCCATCAGGGATGGGTATTCAGGATCCTTTACTGAATAACTTAATCGAGGAGTTGATTGGTCTTAATGCAGAGAAAGTTAGCCTAGTTGAGAATAATCAGACAAAGAGCCCTTATTTAAGAAAGATTGATATTCGGATTGATAATTTGAAAAATATGATCAGTGAGAATATTAGTTATGTAAGTAAGACTGCTGAAATGGGGATGAATGATCTGGATTCCAGAATTCGTCAACTTAATGCTGAAATTCGAAAACTCCCTAGAACTGAGAGAGCACTATTTGGTATGCAAAGGAAGTTCAACCTGAATGATGCAATTTATACCTACTTGCTTGAGAAACGCTCCGAAGCTGAGATTTCAAAAGCATCATACCAGCCTGACGCTGAATTGCTTGAGCCTGCTGATATTATAGGAGATGGCCCTATTTCACCAAATAAGAAAATAAACATACTTATCGCCCTGATTTTAGGTATTTCACTTCCAATATCATACCTACGGCTGAAAGAAATCACACAAACAAGTTTTAAAGACAGAGAGGATATCCAACGAAGTATCAACCTACCTATATTTGGTCAAATATACAATAACAACAAAAAAATGGAAACAGTTGTTAATACATTTCCTAAATCACATATAGCTGAATCATTTAGGCGCATGCGTACAAACTCAAACTATTTTCTTTCTAACCTGGATTCACACGTAATAGCTGTCACATCTGTAATTAGTCAAGATGGAAAATCCTTTATCGCATTAAACCTTGCTATTTCCTATGCGATAGCCAACTCCAAAACCCTCCTGATTGGCTTTGACCTAAGAAAGCCAAAATTATTTGAGCGACTTGATCTTAAAGAAACACCAGGGATTAGCGATTATCTTAGTGAACAGGTTGAATTAGAGAAAATTATTCAAAAATCAAAAGTTGACAATTTAGATATAATTTGGGCGGGAAAAGAACCTCCAAACCCGGCAGAACTGATTGCATCAACCAAAACAAAAGAATTAATAAAGAAATTAAGAAATGAGTATAAATATATCATTATTGATACTGCCCCTATTGGTATTATTTCCGATGCAATGATGCTTTTTAATTATGCCGATATAAAAGCAATTATTCTTCGTTTAAATCATACGCCTAAGAAAGAAGCGGCTCATATTCTGGATGATTTAAAAGCACAGAAAATTAATAATACCGTGCTCATAATTAATGATATACCAATAAATAAGAAATCATCCTACGGTTATGGCTATTATGAAATGAAAAAAACTAAATAATTTGAATGGACAAAAAGAGTCTAACAAAGCAAGTTCCGCGAAATTTAATCACAAACATTGCAACCTTTCTTTTTACTACATTAATAAGTTTATGGCTTGTTCCGTATCTGGTTAAGAACCTGGGTAAAAGTGCATATGGCTTTATACCGCTTGCCATGGTCTTTACATATTACATTGGAATAATTTCAGCTTCTATTAACACTTCTATTGCCAGGTACCTAACTATCGCAATACAAAAGAAAGAGTGGAAAAATGCTAATGAAATATTCAACTCTGCAATTATCGCAATCTTTGTTTTTATTGTCATACAAGCCTTATTACTTTATTTTTTGTTAATTGAAATAGATACGATACTTACCGTTCCTCCAGAATTTTTAAACGATGTAAAAGTTTTATTTCTTTTAACTTTTTTGGGGTATTTTTTATCACTAATTTCTAGTGTTTTTACAACGATTATGTTTGCTTATAATCGGATTGATCTTCAAAAAGGACTCGACATTCTTAGGTACATCTTCAGATTTTTAACTATTATATTATGTTTCAGTTTTATAAGTCCAAATGTTAAGTATGTTGGTCTTGCTAACATATTTTCTTCTATTGCAGTTTTTATTGGTTCGTTTATCTATTATAGAAAAACTGCGCCAGAATTAAAGATTAATCCAGCTTATACAAGGTTTAGTATATTAAAGAAACTATCTCATATGGGTTTCTGGACAATGATTAACACAATTGGTACAATCATTTTTCTTCGAGTTGATATTTTTCTAATTAACAAGTTTTTGGGGACTGAAAAAGCTGGTGAATATGCTATATTATTGGAGTGGAGCAAACTCTTAAGAGTTTTCGCGGGTTTTCTTACTTCCGTAATAAATCCCTTAATATTAATATCTTACTCAAACAATAGAATAAAGGATGTAATTGAATTTGAAAAACTTGGAATTAAAACCCTTTCAATAATTATTGGAGTTTTAGCCGGACTTATTTGTGCTTTTGCTCATCCACTACTGACATTGTGGGTTGGGTTTGAAGAAAAGAAATTGGCTTTCTTATTAATCCTCATAATTGCACCCCTTTCAATCAACATCTCAGTCAAACCAATGTTTGCTCTATTTACAGCACTTAATAAAGTTAGGATCCCAGGAATAATAACATTGATGGCTGGTTTAGTAAATTTGGGATTAGCTATTTTATTTCTTACAAGGTATAATTTAGGCATGATGGGAGTAGCTTTATCAAGTGCTTTGATCCTAACTCTTAAAAACCTACTATTCGATCCAATTTATTCTGCAAGAATTCTAAACTTAAGAACTTTGTTTTTTTATAATGATTTATTAATTGGTGTGATAATTTTTTTAATCACCTGGGGAATAGGATCCTTTATCTATTATATACTAAAGATCAATAATTGGATTGAATTGATACTGGGTGGCTCAGTAGTAAGTCTTATATTAGGTGTCATCATTTGGAGATTTCTATTCTCTCAAAAAGAAAAAACAAAATTTTTGGAATTTCTGTTGAAGAAAAAATTGAAGTAATAATTTAGAATGAGTATTAGACCATATATCTCAGTTGTAATCCCATTATTTAACAAAGAGGATTATATTAAGGATACTGTTAGTAGTGTACTTGCTCAGACTTTTATTGATTTTGAGTTGATCATTATAAATGATGGTTCAACTGATCAAAGTTTGAAAATTATTAGTGAAATAAATGACCAAAGAATTAGAATAATAGACCAGAAAAATAGAGGTGTAGCTGCTGCCCGAAACAATGGAATCAAACAATCATTTTGTGATTATGTTGCATTTCTTGACGCTGATGATTTATGGGAGAGATCCTATTTGATGAGTTGTTGGAATTTAATAAAAAAATATCCGGATGCAGTAATATTAGGTCATGCAATAAGTAGAGAAAATAGGAAATCTCTTCAGGTACATAACAAACTGCCTCATAATTTTACTGATGGTTTTGTCGATTATTTTAAGGTTTCCAGGAAAGTATCTCTGTATAGTTCTTCTTCAGTAATAGTTAAAAAAAGAGAGTTGGAAATTATTTCAGGCTTTAATGAAAACCTAACACATGGAGAAGATTTAGATTTATGGATGAGACTGGCAGTTGCTGGAAAAACGGTTTATTGTACTCAAGAACTGGTTAATTATCGAAAAGATATTAAGAATAGTGCACGATTAAAAGCAAAAGATCCTAACAAACATTTAATTTCTTTGATAAATAATTATCATTTCGATGTACCCTACTTTAATGGCTATAAACATTGTCTGACAGCAAAATTACTTAAACACTATATAGCTAGAAGAGTTTTTTACAAAGTCCGTAAATATATTACTATTCATGCTTTTATGAAATTGCCCTTTAAATATAAATTCTATCTTTTTTTTAGTTTAATAAATATTAAATTAATTAATAATGATTCGTGAAATTAGAAACTTCATTATCTAATAAAAACATTCTGAAAACAATACATAAATATGATCGTGCAACGATTTTGCTCTTTATTTTTCCAATAATTAATATTGGTTTTAATACTCTGCTTACTTTCTTTGAAAGAGGCGGTCCATTGGCAACACTTAGAGCAGTTTTTGTTTATTCTTATATAATTTACTTTCTGAGTAGTGTAAAACTCAAAAATACATGGCCAAATCTCCCTTTAATTTTACCTATTTATTATTTATTGCTTGTGTTTTTTTCATCTGACATTCCACGCTCATTAACTGTATACCTTAAATTTATTGCACCATTTATTCTGCTTGTAATTGCAATGAATGTTGTCACAAAAAGAAAAAACTTTGATTTTATTATTATTTCTTCGATATATATTCTACTTATATTTATGATTTTTGCGCTAGTTTCTAACATGTTTAATGTAGGGCGTAATCAGTATATCGATGAAGGAGAAGATGTTTTTAGTGTCGGGCTTGGCAGCACTCATTTATATTTACCTGCTCTTGCAATAGTTAGTTTGCCCTATATCTTTAAGGAAAGAAGCAAAATAGAAAAGATACTGGCCTTTCTTTTAGGATTTATTTCATTTATTCTGTTGGGAATATCATTGCGTAGGACAACCCTGATTATAGTTATTTTTGGAATTACATTATATTATTTATTTCAAGGCTACTATATACAGATTTTGAAAGCTTTCTTTATAACTGTTGCACTATTAGCCCTTACTTTTCCAATCTATAAAGAGCCATTAATGGAAAGAATTGAATACAGACAAAAAGTTTTTACTGAAGGTTATACATTAAGTAGTGAAAATCGATGGATAGAAATTGGTCTGGTTCTGGAAGAGATTAAAAAGTCTCCAAACTTAATCAGAATTTTGTTTGGAAAGGAATTTCTAAATTCACAGGGCAACTATGGAGGAGGTATTTTTGGCCAAAGAAGTTTACATGGTGACTATACCAGGCTCTTGCATGGCAGTGGATTAGTCGGTTTGATGATATACTTTTTATTTTACAGGTTATTATTGATAAAATTTAATGAGTTTTGTCTTTTGTATGAAGGACGTTCTAAAAAAGAATTGAAAAGTTTATTTCTTTCATTTTTCATTTTAAGTATCTTAATTTCTCTGGTGGGGAGATTTGAAGATATAAGTTTTAGATCCTATCTATTCCTTGTTATGGGAGGAATATTAGGAGTACTACAAAGTAAACAATATAATGAAACTTAATGTTTGAACACAATATATTAAGAATGTTTTTTTTAACTATTATTCTGTATATCAATCATTTCTCTTTGGATTTTTCGCCTGTCTGCCAAGAGTAAAATTGAGAATGAATTAGAATCATTCAACCTATAATGATGTATAGTGATAGTTGCAAGAAATATTTAAATACCGCCAAGAAGTATATTATGATATAGTATTATGAGAGTTTTATTTGTTTGCAGCGGAAATAATCCATATAAAGACACAGATGGCGTCGTCCCATTCATCTATTATCAGGCTCAATCGCTGATCGATAAGAAAATAGATGTTGATTTCTTTCGAATTAAAGGAAAAGGACTTAAAGCTTATATCAGGAATGCACTACAATTAAGACAGTATATTAAAAAAAATCCTTTTAACATTGTTCATGCTCATTTCGGATTCTCTGGCTGGGTTTCGGTTTTAAGCTTTACTAAAATAAAAAAGGTCGTGTCATTTATGGGTGAGGATATATATGGTAGAACGCCCATAAATCAAAAAAATAAAATTATCAATATCTTCATCAAATTTTCAAGTTTTGTTCTTCAATTTCTAATTGATTTTATTATTGTTAAATCGCCCAATCTCACTTCCTTTTTTATTAGAAGAAAAAAAATCCGGATAATCCCCAATGGTGTTAACCTCGAACTTTTTTGTTCTATTGACAAAACTAGGGCTCAGGATATCCTTCATCTAAGTCCTGAAAAGAAAAATATTTTATTTTTAGGATATGTGAAAGATCCCCGTAAAAATTTCAAGCTACTCGAAAATGCGATAGCAGATATTCAAGAAGAGATAAAATTAATAACACCTTTCCCATCAAAAAGAGATTCTATCCCCATTTATCTGAATGCTTGCGATGCAATTGTATTAACTTCAAAGAACGAAGGCTCACCCAATATTATCAAAGAAGCAATGGCGTGTAATTGCCCTATTGTAGCTACAGATGTTGGCGACATCAAATGGATACTCGGAAATACAGAAGGAACTTATGTTACCGATTTTGATCATGTTGATCTCTCAAATAAGCTAAAAGCATGCCTGAAATTTTCAAGAGAAAAAAAGCGTACAAATGGCAGAAACAGAATTATTGAATTAGAGCTTGATACAGCCAGTGTGGCTGATCGGATAATTTGTATTTATAATTACCTTTCAGACCCAAAAGCAGGCTTAAAAAGTATCCCAAAAACTTAGTTAGAAAAGCTAATCATTATGAAGATCCTAATTGATTTATACCACATCCCTCAATTTAATTTTTTTAAGAAGACTATTCTGAGCTTGGGTATAGACCAAGTGGACCTGGCTTGTATCAATAGAGGTAAATTGTTCCCAATAATTCATAATGAATGTCCAGGCTACAACCTATTTGTGATCGGCGATTATAAATATAATACAGGTCCTCTGTCGATGTTATTTAAGATAATAGTTCCGAGGTTTTTTCGTTTGATACGCATAATAAGAAAAAACAAGTATAAGCTTGTTCTTACAGCACATTACCAGGCAAATCTTGCAGCATGGTTAAACCATGTGCCGAATGTAGCTTTTATTGACGATCCCCGAAAAATAGCATTTGGAATTGATAAATTATCAACCAATGAATTATATGTCCCCTGCTTCAAAGATACAATTGCTGGCACCAAAGTATTTAATGCTTTAAAGGAATGGTCATATCTTTCTCCAACATGTTTTGAACCTAACATTAAAATTCTTGACGACTATGGATTAAAATCCAAAGAATACATCTTTGTCAGAGAAGTTGATACTAAAACCAGTAATTATCTTGGACAGGAGAAGAATCTGATCCTAAGTTTTGCACATCTCCTAAGATTTTCAGAAAAAATTGTACTGTCTCTCGAAAATAAACATAATAGATTTAAATACCCATCTGATTGGATCATTCTTGAGGAGCCCGTAAAGGATATTCATTCAATTATGTATTTTAGTCGGCTTGTCCTTTCATCAGGTGATAGCGTTGCACGTGAAGGAAGCCTATTGGGTGTCCAAAGCTTATATTGTGGCTTTCGCGATATGCCTGCTAACCAGGTATTAATTGATAAAGGAATTCTAAAAAGAATAGAACCCTCTGTTGTACCAACCTACATTAAGGATATTATGAGTACTAGAACTGACTCCAAAAACCAGGAGTTATTTAGAAATGAACTCAACAATGAATGGGAAGACATTAACAACCTAATATGGAGCAAAATTCAATACTATACCAAAACGAAATAATTAATCAGCTTATCTTGCATTTTGTAACATAATTATTCCCAAATAATAATTTGAGTAATAGTTAAAAACTTACCTGGATGAAAAAGAGTTTATTTATTGTCGGAATGCCCAGAAGTGGAACTAAACTTTTTAGAGATTTATGCAATCAACATAGTCAGATAAATATCCCAGTATTTGAAACTCATTTTTTCCCTTTTCTTGTGAAAAAATTTGGGTACAATTTTGAGAAGTCTAAATTAACTCCTGAATCACTCCTTCTATACATCGAATCAACAACCTTTTACTTTAATATGAAAGATAATGGTTATAAACTAACACTTGAAAAAATTAAAAGGGATGTTAACACTTCTGACTGGTACTCGGTATTTGCTTTTATATTAGAACATTTTGCCCCTAAAGCCAACAATGATTTTACTTATATTGGTGATAAGACCCCGAATTATATATACCACCTTCAACTCATTAAAAAAATATTCAAAGAAGCTAAAATTATCGTCATGATAAGAGACCCTAGAGATAATTCTTTGTCAATGAACAAAACCTTTAACAAAAATTTATTTCGGGCTGCAATAAATTGGCGCATTGGAATATTAAAGATGCTCTCTGACATTAAAAACTTTGAAAATGATGTGTGTTTGATAAAATATGAAGATTTACTTAATCAGCCTGATCAAACAATGCGAGATTTTTGCTCTTTCGTAGGTTTAGAATTTGAAAAAAACATGTTAAGCCTAAGCAGACCTACTGAGAAAATTGGATTAACTAAAGGGAAAACACATATTGTTAGTGACAATTTTAATAAATATAAAAAGGAATTAAGTGCAACTCAAATAAAATCCATAGAGGAACTTTGCTATGACATGTTAATTAAATGGTATTCCGCTGAATTTGCTCATGCTTTAATCCAAAAATCAAAAATCTATATTAAATTATTAAAGCTTCAAGATGGAATAAACTCTTGGCTGCATCATGTGAAAGACAAAGGTTTCAAAAAGGGTGCATGGTACTTTTTTAAACTCCATCAAATGAAAGGCAAAGAAGATATTTAAAGAGATTGAAACAAATCCGAAATTAGTATCTCTACTATTTCTTATTTTCCCTGTACCATTTTATCAGGTCTTTCCTGGAAATAAAGGCTGTATATTTCGCAGGTTTATAGCTACCATTTTGAAATTTTTCTTTACGTGTTTTGCTCATAAATAAAGCTTCCTGGATTGTCTCCTCATCAACTCCATTATATAAAATAAGAGCATTACTCTCTTCAAAGAGATTTGAGATATACGCTATCTCAGGACTTATTTGTTTAATAGCAGGATCAAAAAACCAGGTTGTACCGGCAATACCTTTAATATGTTTATTGTCTATAAGTATTCCAACAATGTCTTCAAGCTGTTTTCTCCAACCGTCTTTTGTGAATTGTGACATTGAATAGGCATCATTACTATTAAGATGTAACTGAAAAACTGGTTTAGTGCATTTTAATTTAAATAGAATAAAGCAAATTCCCTTAAAAAACTGTTTATAACCCTTTCTGAATATTACACCTCTCGAAATGATATCGGGATTAATATAATTTGGAGATAGGGGTACAATAAAACCACGACAAATATTTATTTCAAATTTAAACCTCTTGATTTTATAATTAAAGTTTGCGTCATTGGCTCTATTTTTTAATCGCACTATAAGTTGCTCAAAAAATCTATCATAGTATTGATCAACCTTTTCTAATTGAATGTTAACTTTCTTCCTCTTGTGGTTGCGAATTATTAATTCTATAAGAA
>CAYWBC010000112.1:0-11301 GCA_964456285.1 uncultured Bacteroidales bacterium | reverse complement strand
GAAGATGGGACTTGAACCCACGACCCCTGGAACCACAATCCAGTGCTCTAACCAAACTGAGCTACATCCACCGTATTAAGGTGTGCAAAGTTAATATCTTTTTTGAATTAGAAAATCAGTATTTTTATTGTTTTTAAATGCTAAATTTCTTTCATGAATACAATAGAAGTACTTAATAAAGATCAGGCCAGAGAGTTTTTGGAGGTGCCAAAGATTTTGTACAAAGAGGATGAAAATTGGGTGTGTCCACTTGATGTTGAGATAGAAAGTATTTTCAATCCTGAATCAAACATTTGTTTTAAGAATGGCGAAGCTGTGAGATGGATTCTTAAAGACAATGACAACAGACTAATTGGACGCATTGCAGCTTTCATTGACTACAATAAAGCCAGTTTATACGAGCAGGCAACGGGAGGAGCGGGATTTTTCGAGTGTATTAATAATCAGGAAGCAGCTAATCTTTTGTTCAACAAAGCCAAAGACTGGCTAAGTGCAAAAGGGATGAAAGCCATGCAGGCTCCGATAAATTTTGGGGAAAATTACAATTACCATGGTTTGCTCATTGAAGGGTTTATACAACAATCTTATTACCTGCCTTACAATTACCCTTATTATAAAGATTTGTTTGAAAATTTTGGGTTTAAAAATTACTATGAGCAGAATTCTTATCGCAAAAACCTTGAAGAAGATTATCCTGAGCATTTGTTAAAATATGCTGAATATGCTTCTTCCAGACCTGGCTATAGCTTTGAACATTTCACTTTTAAGAACATGGATAAGTATATTGAAGATTTTACGGTAACATACAATGAAATCTGGTCGGCTTTCCATGATGGTTATGTTCCTCTTAAAAATGAGGACATGAAGAAGATGATAGAAGATGCAAAACTGGTAATAGAGGAAAAATACATATGGTTTGCCTACCATAATGGGAAGCCGGTTGGTTTAACTATTGCATTCCCTGATGTGAATCAAATATTGAAAAAACTGAAAAATGGGAAACTTAATTTTTTAAACAAGTTGAAGTTTTTCTATTATAGAAAAAGAGCGGTAAGCAGGGCAAGAGCATTTATTTTCGGTATTGCACCGGATTATCAGAATTCAGGTGTGATAGCTGCCTTATATTATCAATTGGTGAAAGTATTGAAAGACAGACCTGATCAAAAAGTAATGGAAATATCATGGATAGGTGATTATAATCCCAAAATGCTTAGTATTTTTGATAAGTTTGGTGCCAGGCTTGTAATTAAACATGCAACTTATTTACACCTTTTCGATCCAAAAGCTCCCTTTAAACGGTTTGACAATGAATTTGAGGGCAAATTGTACAGGTAAATATTTTACTGATCTGATTTTGCAAAAAGAAAATTTTATGTAATTTTGCAGACCCGATAAACTGGGGAACATAAAAAGGTAAAAGGGAATACAATGAAAAAAGACATTCATCCAAAGAATTACAGGCTAGTGGCATTTAGAGATATGTCAAATGGACATACTTTCTTAACACGATCAACGGCTGGATCAAAAGAAACCGTTAAGCTTGAAGATGGGAAAGAATATCCGCTTATTAAATTGGAGATATCAAATACATCACATCCATTTTACACAGGTAAGATGAAATTTGTTGATACAGCGGGTCGTGTAGATAAATACATGAACAAGTACAAGAAACATCTTGATAAAAAACCTAAATAGTTAGTAATTAACTTTTGAAGATTTTAAAAGCTCCGCTATTTTCACAGGAAAATTCGGAGCTTTTTTAATACTACCTAACACCACACACCATGTCTGATCAGAAGAATATCATACTTTTTGATGATGAAAACAGGGAAAACCTGCTGCCTCTTACATATACCATGCCTGTTGCTGAGTTAAGAATAGGTATAACAAGTATAAAGGAAAAGTGGTATTTTTATAATGATGCTTCAAGTTCTTATCTGACTGTTGATTACCTCAGTAAAAAATATCCTGTTCACCTCACTGACAATAACCTTTTTATCAATGCCTGCATTATTCCTGATCAGAAACTTATTGATACTCTTGACAAACTGAATCCTAAAGAGATACTCAAAAAAGGAGACATAGTGCTTGCTTATCATGGGGCCAAGCCTGAATCTGCCGAACAACTTAATAAAGGTTGGAGAAATGAAGTTGAATATTCCGATAATGTTTTATGTATCAGAACTCCCTGGGATCTTTTCAGTTTGAACGAAAAGGTTCTTAAGGAAGATTTTCTGAATATTACACGTGGCCGACTGTCTCAAAAATTGAGCGATACCAATAAAATTATTGGTGAACATCAGGTTTTTCTGGAAGAGGGAGCAAAAGTAGAATGTTGTATATTCAATACTTCGGCCGGACCTGTTTATATTGGGCGCGATGCTGAAATAATGGAAGGTTCATCAATCAGAGGGCCTTTTGCTCTTTGTGATGTTTCAACAGTTAAGATGGGCACCAAAATATATGGAGCTACAACAATAGGGCCCTACTGTAAAATAGGAGGAGAGATTAATAATTCAATATTTTTTGGGCATTCCAACAAAGCTCATGATGGATTCCTCGGCAATTCAGTTATTGGCGAATGGTGTAATCTGGGAGCAGGGACAAATAATTCAAATCTGAAGAACAACTATGCTTTGGTTAAATTATGGAACTATTCCAAAAATGGTTTTATTGATACAGGACAACAGTTTTGCGGATTAATTATGGGTGATCACTCAAAATGTGGCATTAATACTATGTTCAATACAGGTACTGTAGTTGGAGTGAGTGCAAATATTTATGGTTCAGGATTTCCGCGTAATTTTATCCCTTCCTTTTCTTGGGGGGGCGCAGGAGGTTTTAAGGTGTATCAAATTGAGAAGGCATTGGAAACAGCAGAAATTGTTATGAAGCGAAGAAATTTGCCTTTAACAACTAATGATGTTGAAATTTTAACTCACCTTTTTAATCTTACTAAAAAATTCCGAAAAGAATAGTAGGGAAAAAATTATGGCACGTTGATTGTCATATAGGAGAAATGCATAATTTTATTAAACATCTGACAGTTTGTCTTGTTGATTTATTATTCTGAGAGGAGAGACACTTATATGAGTAAGAGCACCGATAACGATTTAAACAAAGTATATATAGCAAATGCTTTGAATGATGATACTGATTTTATTCCATTGATCACAGATGAAGATGAGGATAGCCTGTTGAAAGGTGAAGTGCCGGAATCACTTCCCATTTTGCCATTGCGTAATACTGTATTGTTTCCGGGCGTTATAATTCCTATTTCAGTTGGAAGAGAACAATCTCTGAAACTGATAAGGGCAATCTATAAAAAAACTAAGATATTAGGAACCGTAGCACAAAGAGACCCCAATAATGATAATCCCCAGATGGGTGATTTGTATTCTGTGGGTACTGTAGCTCAGATTATAAGGATTCTGGAAATGCCCGATGGAACAACTTCCGTTATTATTCAGGGTAAGAGACGATTTATACTCGAGAAACAACTCAAGTCGCAACCATACTTAGTAGCCAGTGTTTCGGAGTTGAGTGACATAATACCAAAGAAAAAGGATTCAGAATTTGAAGCAATTGTTGGGTCATTAAAGGATCTCTCACTAAGAATAATCAAGCTTTCAAGCAATATTCCCCCTGAAGCTTCATTTGCAGTTAAAAATATTGAGAGTTCTACTTTTCTAATAAATTTCATAAGTTCAAACAGCGACATCAACTTAAATGATAAGCAAAGCTTACTGGAAAGAGATGAATTGAAAAGACGTGGAATAGCTCTCCTTGAGTTCCTGGTACGTGAAGTTCAGATGCTGGAGTTGAAAAATGATATTCAGTCGAAAGTAAAAGTAGATATTGACCAGCAGCAAAGAGAATTTATGCTGCATCAGCAGATGAAAACGATTCAGGATGAACTTGGTGGAAGTCCAATTGAACAGGAAATAGAGGAACTGCAAGAGAAAAGTGCAAAAAAGAAATGGAGTAAAGAAATTCAGGAAGTTTTTGATAAAGAACTGGGCAAGCTACACAGGGTAAATCCTGCAACCGGCGAATATTCAGTACATGTTAACTATTTACAAACTCTTCTGGATCTCCCCTGGAATTCATATACAAAGGATAATTTTAACCTGAAACGTGCAAAGAATGTTCTGGAAAAAGACCACTATGGTCTGGAGAAAGTGAAAGACAGAATTCTTGAACACCTTGCTGTGCTGAAGTTAAAAGGAGATTTAAAATCGCCTATACTTTGCCTCTATGGACCTCCGGGTGTAGGTAAAACCTCTTTAGGTAAATCTGTTGCACGGGCATTAAACAGAAAATATGTCAGAATGTCGCTTGGAGGTTTGCATGATGAGGCTGAAATTCGTGGCCACCGTAAAACTTACATTGGAGCAATGCCAGGCAGAATAATTCAAAGTATTAAGAAAGCAAAATCGTCAAATCCTGTATTTGTTCTTGATGAAATTGACAAAGTAGGAAGAGATATACATGGAGATCCGGCTTCTGCTTTATTAGAAGTTTTGGATCCAGAGCAGAACAGTGCATTTTATGATAATTACCTGGAGCTGGAATATGACTTATCAAAGGTTATGTTTATTGCTACTGCAAATACTACTTCTACAATACACCCTGCCCTGATAGATAGGATGGAGCTGATTGATGTAAGCGGATATATTGTTGAAGAGAAAATAGAAATTGCGCGCAGACATCTTATCCCTCGTTGTTTGAGAGATCACGGGCTGACTAAAGAACTTCTTTCTTTTCCTAAAAATACCATTTCCTATATAGTAGAAAACTATACCAGGGAATCAGGTGTCAGGGAATTGGATAAAACGCTTGCGAAAATTTGTAGGGTGATTGCAAAAAAAGTGGCTCTTGAGGAAGAGTATATTTCGAAACTATCTATATCTCAAACAAGAGAAATTCTGAAATATCCAAAATATAAAAGGGATAAATATGAAGGAAATGAATACGCCGGAGTTGTTACTGGTTTAGCCTGGACTCGCGTTGGAGGTGAGATATTGTTGGTAGAAACCAGTTTAAGTAAAGGAAAAGGAAAGCTAACACTTACCGGAAACCTGGGTGAGGTAATGAAAGAATCTGCTGTTATAGCGCTGGAGTATTTAAAATCGCATAGTGATTTGTTAGGTGTAAATCCGGACATTTTTGAAAACTGGAATTTACATGTTCATGTGCCTGAGGGAGCAATTCCTAAAGATGGCCCGTCTGCAGGTATTACTATGGCAACTTCAATTGCTTCAGCTCTTACACAGCGTAAAGTGAAGGGAAAAACTGCCATGACCGGGGAGATTACTTTACGAGGCAAGGTATTACCTGTTGGAGGCATTAAAGAAAAAATTCTTGCTGCAAAGAGGGCAAATATTACAGAACTAATAATTTCAGAGGATAATAGGAAGGATATTGAGGAGATCAACCAGATATACCTTGAAGGTTTAAATTTTCATTATGTCGAGGATATTTTGCAGGTACTTGATATAGCTTTATTGGAGCAAAAAGTGAAACGTCCATTTAATTTTAGCGTTCAGTCTTAATCTGAACAGGATTTTGATTTGATTGAAGGACTCTGTATTTTTATAAATTAAACTAAAAATAAATGAAAATGGGTGCTGGACTATTTTGGGGGATTATCTTAATAGCTTTAGGATTAAGTATAATCTTCAAAGTAATATTTGGCATTAGTGTATTTCGTATTGTTATTGCAGCAGCATTCATTCTATTAGGAATTCTTATATTGGTTGGAAAACCATCTTTCAATTCTAACAGAGATGGCAGTGATGTTATTTTTGGAGAAAAAACATACAAATTATCACAGATTCAGAACATTGAATACAATACTATTTTTGGCAAAACTGTTTACGATTTTCGCGATATTGATTCCCTGCCTCCCGGAAAATCAAAACTTAAATTCAATACTATTTTTGGTAGTACAGAGATCCTGTTGCCTTCAAACATTCCTGTACATATAAAAGCAGATGCTGTTTTTTCAGCCGCCAAATTACCCAATGGAAATACAGTTGCTTTCGGAAATGCAAGTTATAAATCTACTGCTGCCGATACTTCTTCTTCAAGCTTATATATTGAAACTAGTGTGGTGTTTGGAGGTATTAATTTTGTGCGGGAAGAATAAAGATTCCTTCCTTTTATATATCCGGATTCCTTCTTTAATTATTTAACAAGCGATACTTTAAATGATTATTAAAGAGCAGATAATAATATGGGACTGGAATGGTACACTGCTGAATGATGCAGAAGTATGCCTTACAACGATGAACACAATGCTTGAATTGCGTGATTTACCCATAATAAACCTGGAGACCTATAAGGAAGTCTTCAATTTCCCTGTGGAAGAGTATTATGAAAAGATAGGATTTGATTTTCAAAAGGAAAGCTTTAAAGAATTATCAGTAGAATTCATTAATGCATATACTTTGAATCTTAATGTGGCACCTATTGTTTCAGGTACCGAACAGGTTTTGAGGATTTTAACTAGTCAAAGGAAAGAGAATGTCATTCTTTCAGCCATGAAACAAGATATGCTCTACAAATCAGTTCAGGAGAAAGGAATTGAGAACTACTTTAAGGATATTTTAGGTATAAGTGATATATATGCAGCAAGTAAGGTTTCCCTTGCTCAGGAATATGTAAAGAAAAGAGATCTTTCAGCTGAAAATATTCTATTTATTGGCGATACTATTCACGATTATGAGGTGGCAAAAGAGATTGGTTCCAGATGCATATTAATTGCTGATGGGCATCAATCGGAAGAACGCTTGCGAGCCACCGGAGCTAAAGTATTACCTGCATTAACTTCACTTTTACAATATATTCTTCCAAAAAGTTTATAAATTTAGCTGGAACAAGTTCCGGATTGCATGTCTAAATCACTTATAAACAAAAAGTCAAATTTTGGCACATTCGAGGTTTTTGTCACCTCAATTTCAACCATTCTTGGAGCAATACTCTTTCTTAAATTTGGATGGGCAGTAGGTAACTTTGGATTTATCTCTGTTTTGGGACTCATTTTTATCGGGCACCTTGTGACAATACCTACAGCATTTGCAGTTGCTGAAATAGCAACAAATCAAAAAGTTCTTGGTGGAGGAGCATATTATATTGTGTCTCGTTCCTTTGGTTTAAATATTGGCGCGGCAATAGGTGTATCTCTGTATCTATCACAGGCTATCAGCATAGCTTTTTATATTATTGCCTTTGCTGAAGCATTTCAACCGGCTCAGGAATATTTGTTTCAAAATTATGGTGTTCCCAGAGATCACAGATTAATTAGCATTCCGGTAATGGTCATTTTGGCTTTGATAGTCCTTCTCAAAGGTGCAAATATGGGAATGAAAGCGCTTTACTTGGTGGTCGCTATTCTGGGAGTATCATTAGTCATGTTTTTCATTGGTAAGGTTGACATAGCTCCCACAACAAATGCCTTTTATTCTGGCGTAGCAAATCCTCAAAATTTTTTCTTTGTTTTCGCAATAATATTTCCTGCATTTACAGGACTAGCTGCCGGATTAGGCCTTTCGGGCGATTTAAAGGATCCAACAGTATCCATTCCAAGAGGAACATTGTTGGCAACAGTAATAGGATTGTTTGTTTACATTGCAGTTGCCTACAAACTGTCGATTTCATTTACTCCTGAAGAATTAGTGGATCCGAAAAACAGTCTGATAATGCAAAATATTGCTTATTGGGGGCCAATTATTCCTATTGGACTGGCTGCTGCCTCATTGTCTTCTGCTCTGGGATCTATTTTAGTTGCTCCCCGCACACTTCAGGCCATAGGGGCAGATGATATACTTCCAAATACATTTATAAATCGGTATTTCGCAAAAGGAAAATCAATTTCAAATGAACCAAGAAATGCTAGTTTGATCAGCATAATCATTGCATTCTTTTTCATAGCTATTGGTTCCATTGAGTTTGTAGCGCAAATAATATCCATGTTTTTTATGCTGACTTATGGTGCGATTTGTTTGATTTCCCTTTTGGAACACTTTGCTGCTGATCCATCATATAGACCAACATTTCGTTCCAGGTGGTACATTTCACTAATTGGTACAATTCTGTCTTTCTGGTTAATGTTTAAGATGAATGCTCCCTATGCGATAATTTCACTTATGATCATGGGAATGATATATTATACCATTTCTGTTAATAAAAATGAATCCAGAGGATTTGGGAAATTGTTCCGTGGGGTGATTTTTCAACTTAGTCGTCAGCTTCAAATCATTGCCCAGCGGGCAGATAAAGAAGATATTGATGTGAATTGGAGACCCTTTGTCATTTGTATTTCACAAGACACTTTCATCAGGAGAAGTGCTTTTGATTTATTAAGGTGGATATCTTATAAGTATGGATTTGGTACTTACATACATTATATAGAAGGATATCTGTCCAAACAGACCTCAAAGGAATCGAAAGAAGTACTCGACAGGCTGATAAATCTTGCTTCTGCAACTAAGAACAGAGTTTACCTCGATACCCTTATCAGCCCATCTTATACTTCAGCTATCGCCCAGGTAGTGCAGCTTTCAGGTATTTCCGGGAAGGGAAACAATATGATTCTTTTTGAATTCAGCAGAACTGATTTAGAAGTTTTCAAACGTTCTCTTGAAAACTACTCACTAATTCATTCCACAGGATTTGATGTTTGCGTACTGAATACCTCATACAAGGGATTTGGTGATAGACGTGAGATTCATATTTGGATTACATCTCATGATTACGAAAATGCCAATCTGATGATACTTATGGCTTACATTATTTTAGGTCATCCTGAATGGCATGGTGGTCAGATTAAAATATTTACTATTTTCAAGCAGGATGAATTGAATGAGAGGAGAACCAAGTTAATGTCTTTAATAAAATCCGGGCGTTTGCCAATATCACCAGGCAATGTACAGGTAATACCTTCTGATGATAAAAGAAATACTAAGGAATTAATATCTCAGAAATCAGTGGATGCAGATTTAACAATTGTAGGATTTCGTCATGAGTTGGTTAAAGCAAAGGGGATTGAAACCTTCACAGGATTTGATGATATTGGAAATATTTTGTTTGTCAGTTCTCAAAAAGAAAAGGAAATAAGCTAGGGATTCGAAAGCAGTACTATCTTTGTATATGAACCGCAATATTCATTATAAATAGCATTAGCATGAAAAAAGCTTTGTTCCCGGGGTCATTTGACCCGTTTACTATTGGACATGAATCTATTGTAAGAAGGGCACTTTCACTGTTCGACAAAATTATTATTGCCATAGGATATAATACGAATAAGCAAGGGTATTTTCCTTTGGAAAAAAGAGTAGAATGGATTGAAAGCATATTCGAGGATGAAGAGAAAGTAAATGTTGAAACATATGAATGCCTTACTGTAGATTTTTGCATAAAGCAGGAAGCCAAATATATATTACGTGGTTTAAGAACTTCAGCTGATTTTGAGTACGAAAGGGCTATAGGACACATGAATCATTCAATGCATCCGGATATCGAAACGGTTTTCTTTTTAACTCAACCCGAGCATACTCATATTACCTCAACAATTGTTCGGGATATTATTAAGTATGGCGGAGATGCTTCTATTTTTCTTCCTGAAAAAATAAATAATTCACTTTAAACGTTTCCTTTTCAATTATGAAGAAATATCTGATTTCCTTTCTTTTTTTAAGCATGGCATTGTTGTTCTCAAATGCTCAGCCTAATGTAAGTATATCCGGACTGGATACAAGCTATGCAGGTGTTAATATTGAATTTCTTAAATATTCTGATCAAATTACAAATACTGAGCTTATTATTGGAGAATGTCTGGTTAAAGATGATGGAAGCTTTTCTGTAGAGTTTCAGATAACTGAAACTACATTTGTTTTTGCATACCTGGGCGTTTACAAACTGCATATATATGCCGTTCCGGGAAGTTCATATAGAATAATTTTGCCACCAAGAGAAGATAAGAAACCAGAAGATTTTTTGAACCCCTATTTTTCTCCTGTTGTTGTCCATCTGGCAACCCAGGATTTTCAGGAAAATGAATTAAACGTTCAGATAAGGATGTTTAATGATGCCTTTTTACCATACTACAATAAGCACATAATGGACTTAAGAGAGAAAAGTGAT
Source organism: uncultured Bacteroidales bacterium (assembly GCA_964456285.1). Classification (GTDB taxonomy): domain Bacteria; phylum Bacteroidota; class Bacteroidia; order Bacteroidales; family UBA10428; genus UBA10428. Next base: position 1,155 of record CAYWBC010000112.1, on the reverse strand, counting down.
TTTGCAGAGCTGGATAAAGACATTGCTCATATGGAAAAATCCTTTGCATCTTCAAAAGATGAATTTTTTAATGTTTATCGCAAATACAGATACGGCCTTCTTAGGCATCTTGCTTCTCAGCAAAAATCAAAAAGTATATCAGATGAGTTTTTTAAAGATCAGCCTGTGTATCCAAATAATCCATCTTATATGGAACTTTTTAACAAGGTCTATGACAATTATTTTTATTATTTCTCACGTACCTCCGATGGAAAGGAACTGGGAAATATTATTTCGTCTCATCAACTCAATGAGCTACGAGAGTTACTTGCTAATGATAAAGTTCTTGGGAAGGCCGAGTTGCTGGATATGGTTATTTTGAAAGGGATATATGATGAATTTTATGATGACAATTATTCAAGGAGTGCTCTGCTTGAAATATTGAATGCTATAATCAAGGAAAATAAATATCCGTCTCTCACCGATATAGCAAATTCAATTCGAAAGAAAACCACCAGGCTGCTGACAGGTTTTGCGCCACCTGATTTTGAATTGTATGATGGCGATAGCAACCTTGTTAACCTACAGGATTTGAAAGGCAAATATGTATACCTTAATTTTTGTAGTTGCTTTAGCTATACCTGTTTAAATGAATTTAAATTTTTAAGCAATTTATATGAGAAATACAACGATCGCCTTGAAATAGTGACCATTATTATGGACAATGATGAGAATGTCATAAATAGCTTTTTGGAACGAAGCAATTACAAATGGTTATTTCTTCATTATGGCAATCAATCATCCATAGTTAGAGAATATGATATCAGGGCTTTTCCAGTTTACTATCTGATTGATCCTGATGGAAAATTAGCTTTATCACCAGCTCCGGGACCAGGCGAAGAATTTGAAGCCAGGTTGTTTAAATTATTACGTTCTAGAGGAGAGTTGTAACTTCATAAGTACTTTTCGATTGGATCTATTGCATTCCGGCCAACCTTCATGGTGTTTTTACATCCTGTAAGATTATTATTTTTTGTGTTTACTATTGAGACCAATCCTGACAGGGTGGGTACAAAGATTACTATTGTTGGAGTACTAAACTTAGGCAGGGCAGTTTACCTACCCTGTCAGGTAGGCCGTTCAAAGTCATCTCAAACTTCTCTCTCAATATTTTAC
>CAYWBC010000111.1:5682-11620 GCA_964456285.1 uncultured Bacteroidales bacterium | reverse complement strand
ACATTTAATACCGCTTTTTTGTTTTCACTTTGGGGAACATAAGCAATTTCCCTGGCTAATTCACCCGGCGTAAAAGAATGAATAGCTTTATCATCAATTAACACTGTACCTTTTTGTACTTCTAATATTCCATTCAGACATTTTATAAGCGTACTTTTACCTGATCCGTTTGGACCAACAAGGGCAACAAAATCACCTTTCTCAAATCTATTATTAATATTGTCCAGTGCAGGAGAACCGTTATAGCTAAATTCGATATTTTGAATTGTAATCTTCATTATACATTTCTTTTTCTATGACCAGAATCCTTTCCCCATGCCTCTTATCAGTATAAATAAAAACAAAGGAGCCCCGATAAAAGAAGTCAATATGCCTACCGGAAGAATAACAGGAGAAATAACTGTTCTGGCTAAAGTGTCGGATAACAACAAAAACACCCCGCCACAAATTGCCGAAGCAGGAATTAAAAATTGTTCATCGCCACCGATAACCCTTCGTACAATATGAGGAACAACCAAGCCGATAAATGCAATAATCCCGTAAAAAGAAACCACAACAGCCGTTGCAAGCGAAGCAACTACCATGCCGGTTAATCGCACCTTTGTTACATTGACTCCCAGGCTTTTTGCATATTCATCGCCCGATTGAAGGGATTTATAGTTCCAACTCTGGTGTATAAAAAATAAAAATACGGGAATAAGAACGATAGCGATTATTATGCAATTATTCCATCCGGCCCTTCCTAAATCGCCAAATGTCCAGAATACAATGGATGCAAGCTGAACATTGTCTGAAAAGTACTGCATGGCAGAGATTCCTGCTCCAAACAAAGAGGATATTATAATACCCGAAAGAATAATTATTTCAGGTGTTGCCCCCCTGTATCTCGATAATAAAAGGATAACAGCTACACTACTCAGGCTCCAAAGAAAAGCTGAAGTTGTAACAAGATAAGGATTATTGATTACAGCTACATCATTTGAGCCACTATAACTGCTTCCTGCCCCAAGCACAACTATAGCAAAAGCTGCGCCAAATGCCGAAGCGCCGGAAATACCCAAGGTAAATGGTGAAGCCAAAGGGTTGCGCAATAAACTTTGAATTACAGTGCCTGACATTGCCAGGGCTGTCCCTGCCAAAAAAGCCCCTGTAATACGTGGCAATCTTATTTTAAAAACTACCTGGTATGCAAATGATGAACCTTTACCGATTATCATTTCAAAGATATTTCTGAAACCAACATCGGCAGAGCCTGAAATAAGTGAAGCTGTGACAACAACAATAAGCAATATAAAAACAATCAGAACAAAATATATCCTCCTGCTTAAATACTTTTTATATTGTGCAACTATCCTTTCAGGCATTAGAGTTCGTTTTTATTAATATTTCCGAAATCAGGTGAAGATGACTTCAATTCGTTGTAAATGCCTTTACCTAAAAACATTTTTAAAATTTCATCGGTCTTATCTTCAATTTCAATATCCTTAAATTTCTCCGGATATAAGACTTTACCCGCAAACCATGCATTAGCTAAAACCAATTCGTAATTGATAGCATAGTTGTTATATGGCAATAGGGTGAAAATTTTCTCATTCTCTATTGCTTTCAATCGATTATATAAAGCAGTTCCTTTTCCCAGGTCATTTTTAACCAGATTAAGTCCCGATATGTCGATAAATAATACATCAGGATCCCAGAGCAATAGTTGTTCTTTATCGATATAAGTACCTTTCACATGGGATACGAGCTTCCTATCAATACCGGCCGCGACATTTTTTGCATTTACAAACATAAAAGGGGGATAAAAAGGTTGTGTGGAGTTAATACCATGCGCTCCGGAATATGGAACTCCCCCTATATAGACAGAGAGTTTTGCGGTATCGGGTAATCCTGATGTACGAACATTCAGGTCTGCTATAGAGTTTTTTACATAAGCAATAAGTGAATCGGCCCTGTCTTTTTTATTCAGGACTTTACCGATCATTTCGAGAGAGGCAAAAAGAGTATCCCTTGCGGTACCAAATTCAGGACATTCAATAGCTACTACCGGAATTCCTGTTTTTTGTTGCAAAGCATCTGCATCGCCTGCAGTTGTATAGGTAATAAAAATAACATCTGGATGCGAATTCAGGATCAGTTCGGCATCGCCTCCCATAGGCGGGCCAATTGACGGTAATAATGATAACTCAGGATGAACCATTGCATAAGGCGTCCTGCCTTGTTTCTCATTTTCCTCTACACCAACAATCCGTTCGGTAACATCCATATATACCAACAGACGCAAAGCACCTGCACGTAATCCAACTATCCTGTTAACATGAGCCGGAACAGATACTTCACGTCCAAGCATATCTTTAACAACAATCAATCCATCCTTTTCAGAAGAGGATGGATTTTTGCAACCTATTATAAACCCAATCGATACTATTAGTATCGATAATTTAACATTTATAATTTTTAACATCTTAGAATTTAAATGCCATTCGACCATTAATAATCCTTCCAGGAGAAATGTAATCGCCGGTTTCCATGTGTTGGTTATTAAAAACATCCTGAACATCGAGCGAAATAATGAAGTTTTGCATGATTTGTTTTGACAGCATGATATCCATGGTAAAATAGGAATATATTTTAACCGTATTGGCGTCATCACTGTATTGTTCACCTTTATAAAAGCCCCTAATACTTGTGTTTATTATTTTGTTGTTCCAGAATAAAGAAGCCGAAGCTGTATGTTTCGGTGAATATTTTAAGTACTTGTTCTCCAGTTCAGGCCTTTCTGTAAATTCATCAATTTTTGCATCACAATAAGCATAGTTTGCTATCACATTCAAGTCTTCAAGTAATTCATAACTTATTTCTACTTCGGCACCTTTCATGGTAACATTTGTTACGTTTTTCCTTATGTATATTGGCCTTCCGTAGAGGCTGTCACCTGTTGATACATAGTAAAGAAAGTCTTTACCTAAAGCATAGTAAGCAGAGGCTGATACTTTCAATTTATTAACAGGGAAAACATCAAGTCCGATTTCATAATTATTCATAGATTCGGGGCCCAGTTCAGGATTGGCATATTTAGGGCCTACCCACATCCAACCTGTCCGGGTGAGGTCATCGAGTATTGAAGCCCTGAAACCGTGTGAATACGATAGATAAGTACTTACTTCTTCAATAAAATTGAAACGTAGCCCTACCCGTGGTGATAATTCAGACCAGGTATGGTCTTTAAGTTTCGGTATCGTATTCCACGGATCAGTTGATTTATATTCACCATCGGTAAAAGAAACACGGTCGTAACGTAACCCAATTATTAACCTGATTTTATTATCAAGAAAGGCGTGTTCATCCTGGATATAAACTGCCAGGGTACTTATTGTTCCTGCGTTATAAACTGTATCATAAACCTGAGTGCTGTCGTTCACCTGACGGGGTGTCTGGTAATAATCCCCACCATCTATGCTCCCTTTTTTTAACTCAAATCCTGCGGTAATAGTATTGTTTTCAGACAATTCTCTGTTAATATTGAATAATGCCCCCATGTCTTTCCTGAACGAATTCACATCATAACGGGTATAACTACTACCCTTTAGCTTTTCATTTATATCATAATAATGTTCTAGCTGATAATAAAGATTAAGATCATAATGTGTTTTATTATCACCTCCCTTTAAATTACCCCTGAAAAGGTTAGTACTAAAGTTTCTGTAACAACCTTCAGGGGCATATATCTGGTAACCTTCTCCTCTTTTATCCCTGAAAACATCATACTGCAATTCCCAATTTAACCATTTGCTTTTATCAAAACCCGCCCTTACTGAAACGCCTATTTCTTCAAGTGATCTTTCAATATCATACTCGGTACGTTTTTCATCAGGAACATTATTGAATCCATCGCTTTTCAGATAGTATTGTGAAACTGTACCATAGTAACCTTTATCTGTTCGTACACGAACATTTAAGTCCTGTCTTACGGTATTGAATGTGCCATAACTAACAGCACCAAATATTTCCTGAGGTTTTGAAGGTTTTTTGGTAATTATGTTGATTACTCCTCCCATAGCATTATTACCATAAAGCGAAGAACCAGGTCCTTTGAATACTTCTATTCGTTCAATATCATACTGATTTATCCTATTCCAATTTACCCCTCCTTCATCGGAAGTATTTACCGGAACACCATTAATAAGCACAAGGGTCCTTGACTGTTCATCGCCGGATAATCCTCGCAGGGTTACCATAGGACGTTGACTGTATATTCCGGATGACCGGTTAACATTTATTCCCGGAGTAAACCGTAAAATATCATCTACCTGCATAGCTGGGGTTGATTCAATTATATTGCTATTTATAACAGAAATCCTGGCTGGTACTTCTCTTAGATTTCGTAAAGTTTTTGTTCCTGTAACAACTATTTCATCTATTTTTACCGTATCCGTTACAGAGTCTTGTGAAAGAACATTTAAAAGTGGTATGACTCCAAGCAGAATCATCCACCCAAATTTTATTTTATTAATTTTTTTCATTGAAAAGTATTTAAATTTCAAATTATTAGTGTTACTAAATAATAATTAGTGTTACTATTTGGTTAAAAATTTTTAATCTGCCCTACTCATTGTAAGTTTACCATGATAAATGCCTTTCAAAGCAATAAGTTTGTCAGCCATTTCAGTTAACTCCGCTGCTTTACCCTTCACAGCAATAATCTCCAAACATTTATCAAAATCGAGATGAAAATGTTGCGATGAGAGAATAGCAGTATGATATTCATGTTGTATTTCAGTAAGATTACTTATTAAATCGTGCTTGTGATGGTTATATACCAGGGTTATGGAACCTGCCACCACATTGTTACATAGCCATTTCTTCTCAACCAGGTTATTATTAATTAAATGATTTATAGCCTGCGATCTGTTTTTAATCCTATTGTCCTTAGTATAGTTGTCTAATGCAACAAGCGCTTCCTGCTCAAGGGATACTCCGAATCTTATTACAGGCATAGTGTTACTTATTTATAATTCGTGTTATGTTTTTGTAAAAATAAGATTTTAATTTTATTTACAAAAAAAATATGCTGTTAACTATTCCTGTCAAATTATTAAAGGTTTGGTCCTAATATAAGTCTACAGACTAAACAATAATTTATGCTGGTTTTGTGGGACTTTTTAAACAAATAGTTAGTTTTTATTTAGTTGAATGCTATAAGGTTCTAAGAATTTAAATTTTGCTTTCACTTTAATTTCAATTGTATTAATTATCCTATTATTATATTCAGGATCAAGAAAATTCTTCAAATGCAATCTTTCTTTTGTTCTTCTTTTTTTAGACATTGTTTTATTCCCTTTTATTAAGGCTTCTATAAATTCCTTTTCAACTATTCGTATTTGCAACAATTGATCAGACTCATACTCCTTAATATTTGAATAGGCGACATATCCATTCGAAGAATTAAATCTATATGTCTGGCAGGTATCAGTATTACCATCAAACACCATTGAAGTTGCGCTGCAATGAGGTATTATACAAGCATTATTATTTGCCTGAAGTAAAAATCTAAGATTTTCAAAAGGAATATTAAGCAGAACATTGATGTTATTTATATTTACAATACTATCTGTTTCTAAACCGGAACAAAATCCTTCAATTTTGATATAATCTAATTCATTATATTCTTTTTTGCATCCATCTTGTAAAACAAAATTCAAAGTACCATCCGGATTCACATGTTTAAAATCAAAATCAATCTCATTAGGTAATTTTATATAAATTATAATATCATCATTCGCAAATAGTAAAATTTGATACAAACAAATTAGTATCAGAATTAAAAAGACCTTTTTCATAATGTATTTTATTGTGCGTTTTGTGGGACTTTTTTCATGTTATGCTAGCATTGGTTAATATTGTTTGTTGAGCGCTACTTCTTTTTTAATATATCTTA
>CAYWBC010000111.1:0-5582 GCA_964456285.1 uncultured Bacteroidales bacterium | reverse complement strand
GCTAGCATTGGTTAATATTGTTTGTTGAGCGCTACTTCTTTTTTAATATATCTTAGGTATCAATCTCTTTGTCCTATTTTGATAATCAATATATTTATCTCCCATTTGCTCAATCAAAAATTTCTCCTCTGTCTTAATCCTATAAATGTATCCAAATAGAACAGAAATAATCATTGATAAAATAGATAACCAATTTGATAATGATGTTGAAATTCCAAGAAAAATAATCAACTGTCCCAAATATCCAGGATGCCTAATGATTTTATACAATCCTGTCTCTATTAACTCATGATTCTCAATCTTTGTAATAGTATATGTAAATTGTTTCTTTAGTGTCAATATTGAGTTTATTCTTATAATTAATCCAACTATTGCTAAAATTGATCCAATCATAAAAAATATATCCCAGTGATAAATCCTACCTGTTTTTGTAGATGCAATGCTGAAAGAAAGTGAATATCCAATTGCAATGAAAATCGCAAGAATCCATATACTCAATCTATCACCAGATTTTACAATTTTTCTTTTTTGTCTTTGTCTCATACTCATAAAAATTTCAAAAAAACCATATAAGTAAGTGAACGCAAGAATTATTTTCAATTTAATATCCATAATTAATGTCTCTTTTTAAGTTGTGCCCTAACGTTTTGTGTATGATTTCGTAAGGGATTGCGGACTTCAAACCTATCATATTACCCACCAATTTTGATGCGGGAGATAATGCTCGAAAACCTCTGAAACCCTTATGAATTATACACATTGTTACCAAACGTATTTATTCATTTTCTAATTTCTTTATCTTATTTTCCATGTATACATCAGCCCCAAATGATAAAGACTTTTTATAATTTTCAATAGCTTTTTTCTTGTCACCCTTTTTCTCGTAAACCTCACCTATCAGGGAATACACTCTGTTTGAATTTGGATAATAAACTCTATTAAGTAAAAGCAATTTTAATGCTCCATCTAAATCATTACTTCTCATGAAGCTTTTAGCGTATCCATTGATAAGTTTCTCAGAATACAAAGGTTTAATTTTATACTTATCAGAAGCACTTTCAATATGTTTTGCGAGATTTTCAGAGTCATCATACCAAAGATATCTATATGGTATTTTGCAATCTGAAAAATAATTTTCTAATCCATCATAAAGGCTTCTTAATCTTATGCTAAAGTGGTCTTCTGCTTGATAATATCTAAAGTCCCAATTTATTTTATCAGAGTGTTTTATTTCTAGCTCCTTTAACAATGTGAAATTTGCTGATATCATTCGCATATCACCAGCTCGTGAGTGAGAAAAATAAAAATAATTGTCTGATAATTCTGACTTATCAATAATTTGAAGAAAATCAGTAAGCATTGTTGTATCAACCCAAAATGCAGGGTCAATAGCAAAACAAACATCTATCAAATCACTTTCTTTTGCCATGAAATATGCTCCAAACGAAGCACTTGAAGAATGACCATAAATAAGACGAAAATCCTGAGTGCGATAAATTGAATCAACGCAAGGTATTAACTCATTCGTTAAATGTTTAATGTAATTGTCTGCACCTCCATCCTCAGTAAATCTGAAATCATCTAGTTTCCTGTTAATTAAGTCTCGGTTTCTATATGTGTTTTCAACTCCAACAACAATCATATTTGGTATTGACTGGTAAGATGAAACTAAATGGTCTACTAATCCAATAACAGGAACATAATTCCCAGGTGAATCAAAAACATATAAAACAGGATATCTCTCATTACAGTTTTTATAATCATCAGGCAAATGGACAACAATGTTTCTATCTTCATTCAGAATATCGGAATGAAAAGTAATCTTATCAACGGAGATAAGAGCTGTGTTTGTTTGTGCATAAACAAAATCACTAAGAATTAATATAAAGGTCAATAAAATACTTGTTCTCATTTTGTGCAGTATGTGTCTTAATATGTTTGGTAAACAACAACATAAAGTGAAAGGTAATTATATTTCCCATATATCGTTATTCAGAAAATATGGGTTTTGTGGGACTTTTTCTTAGAACATTGTTAGCTGCTGGGCAATTTTCTCAATCATTTGAATAGGCTTTATTTTTTTTAATGAATACTATATCATAACCATACTTTAACTTATCAGTATAGATAATTTTTTTATAAGTCCAACCCATTCTGCAACTACCATAACTTAATATAGTAGCTTCAATAATGTACTTTCTAGTATAATCATCTTTTGTTATCTTAAAATCAATTGTAGGTCGTTTACATCCTCCAGAAACTCCTTGAACTCCAATTATTGTATAATTGTTAAAATCATAATTTAATATAATACAATCCGTAATTTGTTTAAAATCCTTTCTGTTATTAATAATAAACTTTCCGGAATCAGTTTTAAAGGAGCATTCATGGGGCCAATCATCATATTGAATTTCACTTATCTGACTTTTTATTGCTCCAGTTGTAATTGCAATTAAAGTCATTATAAAAAATATTGTTTTTGTTGATTTCATAATATTAGAAAACTATATTTTCACATTGTTCTTTTCACCTTGCGTTTTGTGGAACTTTTATTCATACCGTTTGTTGAACTAAATCCCTAACGGGATAGCTTTTTTAAAGATAGTTACAATCTTTTTCACGATCAAAACCATATACCTATAAATATTAATCCATAAATATTTACAGGTATGAGAACAAAAAAAGGTTTTACCATTGTTGATCAGGCTATAAGTGCTGTTCCTGAATTTGCCAGTGTTGTTACAAAACTTGAAAATCAGGTTACCCTGCGAGGACAAAGCAAGAGTACTTTGAATAACTACATTCGACGTATAGCCTTGTTCGTACTACATTTTAAGCAACTGCCTGAAAACATTTGCGAAGATGAGATTAACGAATATCTTGTTGGTCTGGCACGTGATCCGAAATCGCCATCACGCAGTAGTTTTAAGCACATGGTGTATGGGATCAGGTATTATTACCGCCTACTTGGAATGAATAAAAAAGCCATTGCTTTGCCTTCACTAAAGCAGGATACAAAGCTCCCGGTTATTCTTAACCGGCAAGAACTGAAAGAGCTATTTCATGCACCAGCGCTACTCAAACAACGCATCGTACTTTCGTTGATTTATTCAGCCGGATTGCGCGGTCAGGAGGTAATTAATCTTAAGATATCGGATGTTGATTTTGAGCGAATGACCATCCATATTCGTCAAACGAAATACAAAAAAGACCGTATTGTTCCACTTTCGCCAACCATGGCTATTGGCTTAAAGAAATACCTTGCTGCCGAGAATCCGTACCTATGGCTTTTTAACGGAAAGGAGGCTAGTGGAAAATACAGTGTTAAAGGCTTATCGTGGGTTATGCGCGAAAACCTCAAGAAAACTTCAATTACAAAAGACGTAAATCTACATTCACTCCGACACAGTTATGCAACGCATTTGCTTGAAGAGGGGCTCAATATTGTTACCCTAAAAGAGCTTTTGGGGCATGCCCAGATCACCACCACCATGATTTATTTGCACGTAGCGCAGTGTGAACTCATCAAACCTCACAGTCCGTTAGATACACTGTACAACCGCAGGTAGTCATGCGTTCGGATTTAGAACTTGCCGATGTTATTCTTCGGTTTGGAAAGCAGTATATCGAAAAGCGCCAGCCTTCTGCTGAGAAGCTGAAAGTGCTTTTTAATATATTGCAATGTCGTACTTCGGCCCTTGGTGGGCACGAAGAGTACTGTGATTGCTGCCCCGAGGTGCGCTACAGCTACAACAGTTGTGGCAATAGGCACTGCCCTAAATGCCTGGCCGCAAAACAGGCAGTGTGGATTGAGAAGCTCATTGACCAGACGCTGCCAATTAAGCACTATCACATTATTTTCACTGTTCCGCATGAGCTAAATGCAATCTGTTTGTTCGACAGAAATATGTACTACAAAGTATTATTTTCGGCTGTTTGGCGGACGCTTCACAGTTTTGGATACACCCACTATGGTGTTGAAAGCGGTGCAGTTTGCGTCTTACACTCCTGGGGCCAAAACCTATCGCTGCATCCGCATATCCATTGCCTGGTTCCCGCTGCCGGATATACCCTAAAAGGTAACTGGAAACAAATTGGAAAACAGGAGAAATTTCTCTATTCAATATTTGAAGTGAGCAAAGCATTTAAAGGTAAATTTCTGGATAGCTTGAAGCGTGCTTTGAAAAAACAGGATCTGCTTTCCGGGTTCGATTCTTATATTCAGCAGGCATATAAAAAGCCATGGGTGGCCCATTGTGAACCTTCAATGGCAAAAACTGATCATGTGATCCGGTACCTGGGACAATACACCCACCGGGTGGCCATAAGCAACGATCGCATTTTGGCAATGAGCGATACGCATGTAACTTTTATTGCCAAAGATTATCGGGATAAGGCTCAAAAAAAACCAGTGAATTTGACCGGTGTCGAATTTTTACACCGGTTTTGCCTGCATATTTTGCCCAAACGTTTTGTGAAAATACGCCGATATGGCATTTACAATCACACCACAAAACGGAACCTTGAGCTTCAGTTTGAGCCCAAACTGTCAAAGTTTGAAAAGATAGTAAAGCCTGAAAAAGAGGATGAAACAGCCCTGGAGCGTATTAAACGTCTAACGGGTTTTGATATTGGAAAATGTCCAAAATGCAAAAATGGACGAATGCATATTGTAAGGGAACTCCCTCGTATCCGCTCTCCGGGTCAAGCTATGCAACAGTTGCTGCTTGCGTTTTTACAATAGACTGATTCTACTTCCTTTTATTCTTCATTTTTATGAGGAGAGACTTTGTTTTGCCTAAACTTTGGAAAGTTGGTTGTATTTAGGCGTTTACCTTAATCCAAAGTAGCTCAAATGCAGAACAAAAGATCAAAAACCCAGGTAAGTTACCTCCCAATTCTCAGTAAAAAACACACAAAACCGTCGATAAGTACATAGAAAATTCCCAATTCTCCGGGATGTAGTTCAACATGCACTCATCGCTTGGTCTTGCAGACCGCTCATAGTGCTACTTATTAGCGGTTGTTATTCAATAATCAATATTTCTGAATGGCTATTTGACTCTTTCGTAATTTTTAGAATATAGCTACCAGGAGTTAAATTACTTACATTTATCCTATTTTGATATTCTGACAACTCTTTTTTAATCATAGACTGTCCGTAAATGTTATAAATCTCTAAAGTAGCTTTTTCTACTGTGCCTACAATAATTAGATCATTAGCAGGATTTGGGTATACAGAGCTGGTATTCGTGTTTGTTACTTTTTCAAGATCAGTTTCATTTTTTGTTATAAAATTAATCCAGTCAAGGTTGAAATTGCCATCCAAAAGTTCAAGTCGTAGTATCTGATTATCACCCGCCGGTATTGTAATATTCTCGATGGTAAATATTTCCCAGTTCTGATAACTACCTGTGCTAATTATGTGGGCTGTAGCCAGAATTTCATTATTTAATTTGATATTGAACTTGTTTGCAGTATCTATACATGATGCCCGAAATTGAATATTTACTATGGTGTCTCGAATGCAATTTATGGTATACTCCAGCCATTCGTTTGCACCTGTCCAGCCTATGCAATAA
>CAYWBC010000110.1:0-11664 GCA_964456285.1 uncultured Bacteroidales bacterium | reverse complement strand
AACTCGTTTATAGATGAGGGAAAACTATACCTATTTACCAAATTCGGGTGGATAGGTGAGGTTTTTATATTCATTGTCAAATACTATTAGTCCTTTTCTCATTTCAATGATTCATAGAATATCAAGGATAGTCTATTTCATCTCTTCAACCACATAATCCTTCATGCCGGGGGTGGAGTAAACCTTGAAATTTCCTTCCTCATCGCTGTATACCAGATAGGCATCCAACTCTGTTTGAGCTGATAGAAACTCAATGCTCTTTTCTAATCCCATGACCATAAAGGCTGTTGCATAGCCGTCAGCAGTAATACACTCATCTGCCAGCACTGTGGTGCTTAATAAGCGACTTAAAACAGGGTATCCTGTTTTTGGATTTATGCTATGTGCGTATTTAACACCATCCTTTTCATAAAACTTCCTGTAATTTCCTGATGTAGCAAGGGCTTTTGCTTTGATAGCAACAATAGCCTGAAGGTTGGCTCCCGGTGTTATATTCCCGTCTATAGGCCGGTCAATGCCAATTTTCCAGTCTTCTCCCTTTGGATTTAGTCCCTTACACTTCAGTTCACCTCCAATTTCAACCATATAGTTTTTTACTTTCTTTCCCTCAAGAAATTCAGCTACAACATCGACAGAATAGCCTTGGGCAATGGCATTTACATCGAGCATAACTGATGGATAGTCCTTTTCAACCTTATTCTCATTTATCCTTATTTTATCCATTCCTACAAATACCAGAAGACTGTCAATTATTGCGCTATCCACATCCATTCCGGGAGTGAAGCCAAATCCCCATGCATTTACAATAGGAGCTATAGTAATATCAAATGCTCCATCGGTTTTGCCATTTATTTCTTTAGAATCCTGAAATACTTTGATAAATTTCTGATCTACCACAACAGAAGAATCGTTGCTGTTCACTCTGGAAATAATTGAGGAAGGATCATAGGTTGAAAGTGAGTTATCAAAATCTTTAAGTACTGCCTCAATTTCAGCTTTCAAATCTTTGCCTTTCTTATACTCAAAGGTTATATTGTAGGTTGTTCCCTGTGTTTCACCTCCAATTTTATGATATTCTTTTTGGGCCAAATTATTGATGCATCCTGCAAGGATGATCGCAGAAATAATGAAAACAGGTGTAATTAGTTTTTTGTTCATGATATTTTATATTAAACTATACCATTCCTATGAACTCCGTGTTTCTCATGGTCTACTCAGTGTTTCTCTGTGGTAAAAATAAAAAATCAAAGCCACAGAGGATCACAGAGAAATACAGAAATCACAGAGTTAATTTCCTGATTATAGTATTTCAAATTAAAAAAGGCTGTTTCAAGCGAAACAGCCTATGCAAGTTATAAAGTTTTCTCTATCCTCCAAAATCATCGAAGTCTATCATCTCTGCCGGCACTCCTAAATCGTAAAGTGTTTTTTGTACCGCTTCATTCATCATTGGCGGTCCGCACATATAGTATTCTATTTCTTCAGGTTCTTCATGGTCTTTCAGGTAATTGTCGTACAGAACCTGGTGAATAAACCCTACATAACCTTTCCAGTTATCTTCAGGCAACGGTTCTGAGAGAGCAATGTTGAATTTGAAATTTGGAAACGCTTTTTCAATCTTCCTGAATTCCTCTTCATAAAAAATTTCTCTTTTAGAGCGTGCACCATACCAATAGGAAACTTTTCTGTCAGTTTTTAATGTATGGAACAAATGAAACAAGTGTGAGCGCAATGGAGCCATACCTGCACCACCACCCACATAAAGCATTTCCCTATCAGTATCTTTAATGAAAAATTCACCATAAGGACCTGAAATAGTAACCTTATCACCCGGTTTGCGTGAGAAAATATAGGATGAGCATATTCCCGAAGGAACATTAACAAATGCTCCTTTGGCCCGGTTCCATGGTGGAGTAGCAATACGAATATTCAGCATAACAATATTGCCTTCAGCAGGATGGTTGGCCATAGAATAAGCACGATAGGTTTCCTCTGTATTCTTCATTTTCAGATCCCACATTTTAAACTTATTCCATTCATCACGAAATTCTTTTTCAACTTCAATGTCACGGAAATTCATATCGTATTTGGGAACATCGATTTGGATATATCCTCCTGATTTAAAATCAAGGTTTTCACCTTCAGGTAATTTTACAACAAACTCCTTAATAAAGGTTGCTACATTGTGATTTGAAATTACCTCACACTCCCATTTCTTGATTCCCATTACTTCAGCTGGCACTTCCAGTTGCATATCCTGGCGAACTTTCACCTGGCAACCTAAGCGCCAGTCGGCAGCTTGTTCCTTCCGTGTGAAAAATCCAGTTTCTGTAGGCAGAATCGAGCCTGCACCATCATGGATCTGACATTTGCACAAACCGCAGGTTCCACCGCCACCACATGCTGAGGGAAGAAATATTCCTGAAGCCGATAAAGAGCTTAATAAAGTAGAGCCGGGACTAACCACCAATTGTTTTTCACCTGTATTAATGTTGAGTGTAACTTCTCCCTGAGGTGTTAATTTTTGCCTGGCAAAAAGCAACACAGCTACCAATAAAAGAATAACAAAAAGAAATACCCCTATGCTGATAAATATTATTCCAAATTGACTTGTCAGTATAATCATCTCTCGACCAAAGTTTTCATTAAAGTTTAATCCCCATAAAACTCATAAATGCAATTCCCATCAGACCTGTAATTATGAATGTTATCCCGAGTCCTCTTAATGGTGCCGGTATATTTGAATATCTTAATTTTTCGCGTATTGCTGCAATTCCAACTATAGCAAGAAGCCAACCAACTCCTGAACCCAGGCCGAAAGAAGTAGCTTCTAATATAGAACTGTATTGACGTTCCTGCATAAACAATGAACCTCCTAATATTGCACAGTTAACTGCAATTAAAGGAAGAAAAATACCCAGGGAAGAATACAAGGCAGGAGAAAACTTTTCAATAATCATTTCAACCAACTGAACCATGGAAGCGATTACAGCAATAAACATAATGAAGCTAAGAAAACTCAAATCAACATCAGCCAACTGGGGACTAAGCCATGCCAGCGCACCTTCCTTTAACATAAAGTTTTCAAGCAAATAATCCACAGGAACTGTAATACCCAAAACAAAGACTACTGCTATTCCAAGTCCAACAGAAGTTTTTACGGTTTTTGATACTGCCAGGTATGAACACATACCCAGAAAGTATGCGAATATCATGTTATCAATAAAAACCGACTTAACAAATATGTTTACTAAGTTTTCCATAGCTCATTAATGAGTTTCAATCAGTTCTTTGTTTTTATTTCGCTGAATCCAAATAATTAATCCAACAACAATAAGTGCCATTGGTGGCAATATCATTAACCCATTGTTTTCATATCCAATATTGTACACCCCAAGCTTTTCTAAAATCGGGTATCCGTATATAGTTCCTGATCCAAGCAATTCACGGAAAAATGCTACGATAATAAGTATCATTCCATAGCCTGCTCCATTGCCTATTCCATCAAGAAATGAGGGCCAGGGCTTGTTACCAAGAGCAAAAGCCTCGAGTCGTCCCATAATAATGCAGTTGGTAATAATGAGTCCTACGAATACTGATAATTGTTTACTGACATCGTAGGCGAAGGCCTTCAGTATCTGGTCTACAAGAATTACCAGGGTAGCAATAACCACCAACTGAACAATGATGCGAATTCTTGGAGGGACATAATTTCTGAGCAGGGAAATAACCACATTCGAAAGGGCTGTAACAGCCATTACAGATATGGCCATAACAATGGAAGGTTTTAGCTTGACAGTTATAGCCAGAGCAGAACAGATTCCCAGTACCTGAACAGTAATAGGATTATTTGCTCCCAAAGGCTCCTTCAGTAATTTTAGGTTCTTCAATGAAAATAATGGTTCCCTGTCGCTCATAGCATCAGTTTCTTTGAGTTTCAAAAAATAAATTGTAGCTTAAAAGGCAATCGTAAATCATGGCTTCAAGTCCTTTGCTGGTAATTGTAGCACCTGAGATCGCATCAACAGCATATTTATCCTGATCATCTGCACCACCCTTCATTACTTCAATGGATTCAAATTGTCCGTCTTTAAAAATCTTTTTCCCGCGAAAATTTTTCTGGAACCATGCCTGACTAATTTCTGCTCCCAATCCCGGGGTTTCTGATTTGTGATCAAAAACAGCCCCATACACAGTATTTAAATCGCTTTCAAAAGCCATGTAGCCCCAAATCGGTCCCCACAGTCCTTTCCCTCTCAGTGGAACGATATAATATGTATTGCCTTCTTTCTTGCATACAAATAGAGGTAACTGTCTTTCAGAATTTGCTTTCTCAATTTGTTTTTTGATTTGGCTTTTATCGATTTCCTTTGATTGAATAAATCCTGACATGTATACCTTAAAAGGACTTACTCTGCGTTCCTGTATCTGATTTTCTAATTTTTTTATATTATCAATTTTTGCGACCTCTTTTTTCATATCCACGTCAAATGCAACAATACCGTCTAGTTTTTCACCCATAGTATTCATAACATAACTTTCAGTAATGTACTTATCAAACAATTCTTCTGCATTTTTCTTGTTATTCTCTACCTGCACTGAAGTAAGGATATTCTGCATTACTTCCAGCTTAATATTCTTTTCCTGAAAGGGTTTTAGATTGATAGCAACAAAAGATAACAGAGCTGCCACTATAATCACCATTACAGCAGAAAAAGTAAAAATATAGAGGTTACTAAAACTTTTCATCCCATTACAATTTAGAAGTCTCCATCCGTTTCATTCTTCTTTTAATGTTAGCCTCCACCACGTAATGATCGATAAGTGGAGCAAAAACATTCATCAATAAAATCGCCAGCATTACCCCTTCGGGATAAGCCGGATTAAGCACTCTGATCAATATGGCAAGAAATCCTATCAAAAATCCATAAATGTATTTTCCTTTCTCGGTCTGTGCAGCTGAAACCGGATCGGTTGCCATAAATACAGCGCCAAATGCAAAACCTCCGATCATCAATTGCTCCCAGGCAGGTAGCGACATATAATCATTTACGGCAAAAAGATTTAAAATAAGACCCATTAATAATCCACCAGCAAATACAGAAGTAATGATCTTCCAGCTTCCAATACCGGTAAAAATTAATATTATTGCACCAATTAATATAGCCAATGTGGATGTCTCTCCAATTGATCCGGGGATATTGCCCAGGAACATCTCCATAGGGCTGTAGGGCATAGATTCCAATTTTCCGGATGCAGCAAAACCCATGACTGTTTCTCCTGAAAATCCATCAACAATTCCTATCCCGTCTTTTAAGCCTGCAATCCATACTTTATCTCCTGACATTTCTGAAGGATAAGAAAAAAACAGAAATGCCCTGGCTGTAAGCGCAGGATTGAGAATATTCATACCTGCTCCTCCAAAAACTTCAACACCAATAATCACAGCAAAAGCAGTAGCTACAGCAACCATCCACAGAGGAACATCCACCGGCATAATAAGAGGTATAAGCATGCCGGTAACAAAGAAACCTTCGGGAACATCGTGTTTTCTTATTTGTGCAAAAATTATTTCAATGGTAAGGCCAGTTGCATAGGAGACAATAATAATCGGTAGAACTTTAATAAATCCAAAACCCATCAATTGCCAGAAGCCTTTTCCCGCTAATTCTCCAAGGGATGAAAAATGGAAATAGCCGACATTCCACATACCAAAAAGAGTTGCCGGAATCATTGCCATCACAACAATGATCATGGTTCGCTTCATATCAATTGCATCTCTGATATGAGATCCTGTAAGAGTAACTTTGTTTGGGACAAAAAGCAGGGTATCAACAGCATCAAATAATGAACCAAGCTTCTCAAACTTTCCTCCTTCTTCAAAGTTAGGTTTTACATTGTCCAGTATTTTTCTTAACCAATTCATTAATTGCTTTTTTCAATTTATTTTTGAGATTATTAACCCATCTCCTTTTTCATCAAATCAAGTCCTTTTCTTACTATTTCCTGAATATCTGTTTTAGAAGTATCCACGAATTCACAAAGAGCAAAATCTTCTTCTGCAACTTCATAAATACCTAATTTCTCCATCAGATCAATGTCTTCAATAATAATGGCTTTCAAAAGCTGCATAGGAAAGATGTCCATCGGGAAAACTTTTTCAAAACTTCCGGTAATCATCAAGGCGCGTTTACCACCCTTTAGATTTGTATCTATCGTATACTTCTTCTTTGGAAACATCCAGGTCAGGAATGAGCGGGAGACACTAAACTTTTTCAAGCCCGGCAACAACCAACCGATAAATTCGTGATGATCTCCTTCAGGAATCACAGTGATTTGCGAATCATAATATCCAAGAAATCCATTTTTGGTAACCCTGGTTCCGGTCAATACATTGCCACTTATGTACCTCACATTTCCTTCTGCAATATTTTCATCAGTAATGGATCGAATGCATGATCCGGAAATGGTTTTATAATATTTTGGTCTAACAATCTCCGAGCCTGATAATGCAACGATTCTTGAAGCATCGTAATGCCCTGTTAAAAACAAACGCCCAATGGCAATAACATCCTGCGGCGCAATTGTCCAGACGAGATCTCCCTTATTTATCGGATCTATTTTATGGATCTGAGTTCCCACATTCCCTGCCGGATGCGGTCCTTTGAATTTATTTATTTGTACACCCTTTGCTGCAGTGAAGACCGAAGACGGAGGATACTGACTGTCTACGTTAAGGTGAATTTTCCCTTCTGTAAACTTTGCAAGGGCATCTATACCTACCTGGAATTCCTTTTCCATTCCCTTAACAAGAAAATCATAATCAGGAGCCAGGGGAGCTGTATCAAATGCCGATATAAATACGGATTTCGGAGTATCCTCAGGATTTGCGATAACATTGTATGGCCTTTGTATAATGGAAGGCCAGAGGCCACTGTCAAGTATTTTCTCTATTATCTTTTCGCGCGATAAATTCGATGGCTGATCTTCTTTAAAATTCTCAAATTTTATAAGTTCATCAGCCTTAACAATAACTTCTAAAATTCGTCTGCGCTCACCACGATTTATAGTTTGCACAACTCCACTAACCGGAGAGGTGAATTTGATCTCAGGACGGGATTTATCATAAAATAATACGGATCCGGCTTTTACAATATCACCAACTTTTACAGTTAGTTTGGGAATTATTCCGTGGAAATCTGTTGGTTTGACTCCAAAAAGTTCCGCCATTTTAGCTTTAACAAAGATTTTCTCTGCTTCACCTTTCAGTTTGATATCAAAACCTTTTCTAATTTTGATCTTATCAGGCATTTAAATCAAGAGCTTTTAAATGTGGCACAAAAATAGCTATTTTTAAAACTTATACAACCAACATTAAAGATCATTTTAAGTTGTTAGTATGCTAATTAAAGATCCCCAATTTTGATTGTCCAATTTTAAGAAAAATAAAAGACATCTTTGCAGTTATTTTGTGTAAAACAGAATATAATGAATAGAATGCTTACTGTCAGAATATTAGTATTGTACTTTGTTTTCATGTTCTTAAACCCTGAGCATGCAATAACACAGGACTCAAAAAGTGTTCCTGAAGAGTGTAAGGATCCAAATATTAAGACAATTCTATTGCATCGATCAGGACTAGACCTAACATGGCCTGTGATATATTTTAATAGTGATGAGAAATTAAGCTTGAGCTTCGATTATGTCGGAGAATCCAATGAAGATTTTTACTATTCGGTTGCTGCATGCACCTACGACTGGAAATTGAATGAAAACCCTGATCATCTTTACCTGGATGGATTCAATTCAAATTTGATTGAAAACAAATATACTTCATTCAATACATGGAAATATTACGAGCATTTCATGACTGAGATACCCTCTGAAGATTTGAAATTTCTAACCAGCGGCAACTATATTATTAAAGTATATAAGGGCCCCGATAATGAAGAAGCTGTATTTACAAGGAGATTTTGTCTGACTGAGAGTAAAGTAAATATTAAAGCTGTGGTTAAAAAGCCCGACCCTCAGAACCAGGAAATACAAATTGAAATTGATATTGAGAAACTTGAACTTACAAATCCCCTGACTGAGATTAAAATTGTGGTCATTAAGAATAACGACTGGAACAACCAGTTGGATTTAGCATTTCAGCCAATACTAAGGGATAATAAATTATACATTGACTTACCCTACCAGTTAATAACAGGTGGCGGAAATGAATTTCGCTATTTCGATATAAAAAGTATCAAATACATTTCAGACCAATTGGATAGCATTAAATACATCAGTCCGGAAACACATTTCTATTTAAAACCGGATAAACTAAATCAGTATGTGCCCTATTTTTCTTCTACAGATCTTAATGGCAGATTTTACATTGACATGGAAGATGCATACGACAGGCATATAGAATCTGATTATGTATATGTTCATTTTGTACTAGAGTCCGCACAAGCATTCCCTTCAGATGTGTATATATACGGTGCACTTACTAATTGGGAAACTGACGAAAGCAATTACATGGATTATAATTTTGACAAAGGAATATACGAAAAGACACTTCAACTGAAACAAGGTTATTATAACTATGCATATGCAATAAAAGGCTTCTCTACCCAAAAAATTTCATTTGACTATACCGAAGGCAATCATTCAGAAACAGAAAATGAATACACCATTTTTGTTTACCTGAGAGAACCCATGAGTGATTTCGATCGTCTGGTAGGTTTCCAGATCGTAAACAGCACAGGTGAAGAAAAAGAAATTAAATTTACCCCATGAACGGATAGCTATAATTCTCAGGTGGATTAAAATTTTCCTTAATCGATCTTGCGGATACCCATCGCAACAAATTCAAAATCGACCCTGCTTTATCGTTTGTTCCCGATCCCCTGGCTCCACCAAAGGGTTGCTGACCAACAACTGCTCCCGTTGGCTTATCATTGATGTAAAAATTACCTGCAGCGAAACGCAGTTTTTCCATCGATTTAATAATAATATTACGATCTTGTGAAAATATAGCACCTGTTAGTGCATAATTTGAGGTAGTATCTATAAGCCTTAAGGAATCATCAAATCTGTCATCAGGATAGATATAAATAGTTAATATCGGGCCAAAGAGCTCTTCTTCCATAGTATAATAATGCGGGTCGGTTGTGAGGATAACCGTAGGCTCAATAAAATAACCAACCGAATTATCATAATTTCCCCCAAATAAAATTTCAGCATTTTTATCTTTTTTCACCCTCTCAATAACTCCCGAAAGTTTGTTGAAAGAAGGTTCATCAATAACCGCGTTAATGAAATTTCCAAAATCTTCAGGAGGTCCCATTTTCATATCGCTAAGATCAGCTTTCATATGCTCACGAATGTCTTTCCATAATGACTCAGGAATGTAGGCTCTTGAAGCAGCAGAGCATTTCTGACCCTGGAACTCAAATGCCCCCCTTACCAGTGCTGTTGAAACTTGCTTAGCATGTGCAGATGGGTGAACCAATACAAAATCTTTCCCCCCTGTTTCGCCAACTATGCGTGGATAAGATTTGTAGTTTTTAATATTTTCCCCTATTGTCTTCCATATACTTTGAAATACTTCCGTTGAACCAGTAAAATGGATGCCGGCAAAATGTTTGTTCCTGAGAATTACATCTGCTGTTTCCGGTCCTGAAACAAATATCAGATTTATAACTCCATCAGGAAGCCCCGCTTCCTTTAGCAGTTCCATAATTATACTTGCCGAATAAATTTGTGATTTTGAAGCTTTCCAAACCACGGTATTCCCCAACATTGCCGGAGCAGTAGGAAGATTTCCGGCAATTGAAGTAAAATTAAATGGTGTTAATGCAAATACAAAGCCTTCAAGAGGCCGCCAGTCTGATCGGTTCCAAATTCCCTTAACTGAATTTGGCTGCATGGAATATATGGCTTCCATGAATTTTGCATTGAATCGGAAAAAATCTATCAATTCGCATGCAGCATCAATTTCAGCCTGATAAACATTTTTTGACTGCCCCAGCATTGTTGCAACATTCAGTTTCTTTCTGTATGGCCCTGATAATAATTCAGCAGCTTTTAGAAAGATGGATGCCCTTTCCTCCCATGGAGTATTCATCCAATTTTCTTTTGCTTTCAAAGCAGCATCGATGGCCATTTGTACGTCTTTCTTTCCTCCCTGTGAATAATAACCCAGCGTGTGCCTTATTTCATGCGGCGGATGTATTCTTACCTTTTTATCGGTCCGAATTTCTTTGCCATCTATGATCATTGGCACATCAGCTTCTTCTGAACGCATGCGCTTAAGTTCCTTCATTAAGCTATCTCTTTCGGGAGAGCCAGGCGAGTAATTTAATAAGGGCTCATTTTTAGGTTCGGGTATTCTATATATTGCTCCTTTCATATCAATAATTTTTATAAAATTATTCTATTTCATACTCGAAAAATATGATATATCTTATCTGACAATGAAATAGTTATATGATATTTCTCATATTTTCTATCCGTTCTTAATAAATTGTAGATAATTCCAGCAAAATTGTTATTGAATACTAACACTTCATTACTACTTTTGATAAAAATGCATGAAGATGAGTGATAACAAAATTCTTCCTGATAAAAAATTAATCCTTAAGTGGCTTAAGAATAAATTTGTTTTAGCAGCTATTATTTTTACTGTTTGGATAAGCTTTCTGGATGAGAATAACCTTCTTGAACGTTTTCAGAACCTCAGGGAATTAAAACAACTGAAAGCTGACAGAGAATATTATCAGGAAAAAATTGAAGAGGACACAAAACGTCTGAATGAGTTAAAAACGGACAACGATAACCTGGAAAAATTTGCCAGGGAACAATACCTCATGAAAAAGGACAACGAAGATGTTTTTGTGATTGTTGAGGAATGATCTGTTTATTTCTATCCCGCCTTTATAAGGAAATAGAGACTACTCTTTTCAAGTATTTCTTTTCTGGAGCTGCAGAACAGCGCAATATCTCTATCTAAAAATTCTGAATGTTTATTATTAGGCGCAGAGCACCGCAATATTACTTGTAAATAGGCATTGGTGAACTTTTTAATGTTTCGGTACGCTGTACCTTTGTAATATTCATAAAATACCAGCAATAAGTATTTCGGTGCTCTGCACCTTTTTCTAAATTCTTTATTTGATCAAACATTGAAATGAAAATTCGAAAATTCGAAGGCTCTATAAATTAAAGTGACAGATTACACTCCAAGTTTTTTACCCTCTTTATCTAATTTCCGGAACCAGACAAGTGTATTTTTTATTTCCGATCCGTGTAAACAACAGTTGATTTCTTTTAGAAATTCTGATACTGCTTCTTGTACAGGAATTTTCTGATAATAATCAGAATGGGAGTAATTCAGATATTTTACTATTTTAAAGCCATCAAACCAGGAATAAAACCTCTTAATGAAGGATTCCAATGTAGAGGTATTTGCCTTAATTTCTAAAATCTTCTTAGAGAATTTCTGATTCATAAGAAATCCTTTCATTGGCTGTGATGAATTTTCAATTGTAAAAGTCACTTCATCAGACTCAAACAAATGATTAATAGTATTAAAAATGTATTTCAGGTCAAAAAAGGCTTTGGGAGAATAAGTAAGATATCCTTCCCCTTTTTCTTTTATAAGTTTGGAAACTGCAG
>CAYWBC010000109.1:5106-11845 GCA_964456285.1 uncultured Bacteroidales bacterium | reverse complement strand
ATGTTATATTAAACAGCAAAGCTGTTACGGGAATTTCTTATAAATGCCCTATAATGCTGCAAGCATTATGTTAAGATAGCTTAGGGCTATAAGTCCGAAATGCTTATCTACAAGAAAAATCCTCTTAGAAGTACATTTTTAAAGCGCGCAGGCTAAAAAGTTTTTGTCCCGGATGCTTCATGCATAGCTAAATAATTCAAAATTGTCTGATGAACATTCTGAGTCATTTTTTGTTTTTTTGTAAAAGCTAAACATGCCCAAAATCAGAATTTTAGCTACAGAAGATGACCCCCTGCATGAAGAAATGCTGCGGGTTACCTTGCAGAAATTGGGATATTCCCTGATAGATGTAATCTTTAAATCTGCCGATGTACTCCTGAAAATTGCAGCCACCAAACCCGATCTTTTATTGATGGATATTGATCTTGGAGGAGAGGTGTCGGGCATAGATCTGACCAGAGAAATTAATACCCGTTATGATATTCCTGTTATTTATGTTACTTCTTTCGCAGACACCGATACATTTAGGAAAGCCAAGGAAACATGCCCTGACGCATATGTTGTAAAACCTTATAATGAAGAGGAATTGCAGCGGGCTATTGAGCTGGCCATATACAATAAACAAAACAATAATATACCATTTGATGGCTGGAACAATGATTTAGTGTTTAATAAGCACATTTATTTGAAAGAAAACGGCAGCCTGAAAAAAGTGGAATTAAATGCTATACAACTTATTGAAGCTTATGATAAATATTGCTTTATCTATACCGGTAACAAAAAAATTATGATTCGCTCTAGATTGTCCGACGTAATTGAACAACTACCATCAACTTTATTTTTCCAGGTGCACCGGTCATTTGTTGTCAATTTAAATGCCATTGAAAGTATAAAAACAGGTGACAATAAAATTACTATAGCCGACAAAGAAATAACTGTGAGTAAAACTTTTAAAAACAATCTTTTTGCGAGGCTAAACACAATTGGTTAAAACATAATTTTTAGTTAGTAAATGGACATTCCTTACCACCTGGCAGAATTCTTTAAAAAGAAAGATACTTTCGGGTATCTGGCCAGTTTAAACGACAAACAGTTTTGTGATGTATGCAGAATTAGTGGTATTTATATTACAAATCAGGGGTCTGTGAAAATAATTTATATGCCGTCATTATCACCTAATTTGTTGAATAACCTGCAAAGAACACCGCAAATGACCGTGACCATTGTTTCTGCCTATACATTTGAATGTTATCAGCTGAAAGGAAAATATTTGTCTCAAGAAAATTTAAAGGCTTCCGATGAAAAGTTCAAGAATACTTATTTACAAGGAATGACAGAGGTAATCAGGGACATGGGGTACAAGATGGAAAAGGTTTTAAGCGGTAAATATTGCAAGCTGGATGTACAAGCTATCCTAATGGAAGTTGAAGAAATATTTGAACAAACACCTAAAGAAGGTACAGGTGAAAAAATAAAAAAGAATTAATCAATTAAATCGGGAAAAAGTGATCAATGCTGAAATACAGGAAGCCTTGCAGGGTATCTTACCATCTGTGATAACAACCGTTTCGAAAGAGAATATTCCCAACCTGAGTTATATATCACAGGCCCATTTTGTTGATGATAAACACCTTGCTATTTCTTGGCAGTTCTTTAATAAAACTTACAAGAACCTTCAGGATAATCCCAGGTTTTCGGTGGTAGTTACTTCTCCTTCTGATTTTTCCATGTGGAAAATCGATTTAATGTATTCTGAATTTTTATCGGAAGGCGATTTGTTTGATGAATTGGAATTAGCCCTGGAAGCCATTGCTTCGATGCAGGGAGCTACCGAAATATTCAAATTACGGGCTATTCTGATTGGTGAGATCGTATCAATTGAACAACAGTTTGATGGACACGAATAAGGATAATATTAAAGACTTGCTGGAAAAAGAAATTGTCAAAAATAAAATTACCCAGCAGGTTTCAGTTGAAATAAGTAAGAACACCCCACTTAAAGATAAACTCAATAATATTCTTGAAATCCTGGAGTACAGTTATGGTTTAAAACATACAATATTATTATTTCCAAATAAGGATAATACCAAAATGATCGTTTTTGCAAGCCGGGGTTTTAAAGACTCAGGTATTGGTGTTGAAGTGCCTTTTGGTCAGGGAATAGTTGGTATGGTTGCAAAAAAAAAGAAAAAAGTACGTTTGTCGGGTTTGCAAAATTATCAGCAATATGCACATAGAGCAGCCAATAAACCGGGTACCATAATTAACAAAAAGTCTGCTGACGACAAAAATACAGAGACTTTTTTGCCCGGACTTCCAAATGTTGAGGCCCAGCTGACCTTTCCACTCATAGCCAATGCAGAACTAATTGCAATTCTGTCCATTGAAACTGCCGAGAAGAATTACTTCAGCATCGATGATGAGCAATTCTTGCATTCCTTAACCCAACAAATGGCCCTCTCCATTCAAAATGCCTTGATCATAAACAGTCTGGAAGAAAAGGTACAGGAAAGGACCCGTGAAATCGAAAAGCAAAATACAGTATTGGAACATTTGAACGACACCAAAGATAAGCTTTTCTCCATTATTGGGCACGATTTAAAAAGTCCGGTTGCCAGTCTGAAAGTGGCAACGAACCTTATTCAATATTATTCTGCACAGGGTGATATACAAAAATTGAAGGATGTTGGATCAAAAATCAATACAGCAGTGGACAATGTAAATCAATTGCTCGATAATCTGCTTAAATGGGCCATGTCACAACGGAACTTACTGAAGTGTGAAGTTGTAAAAATAAATGTCAAAAATGTTATAAGCAGAGTAACAGATACGCTTAGGGAAACAATTCTGATAAAGGAAATTATAATTAGTAACCAGGTCACAGATGATTGTTACATTGATGCAGATGTTGATATGGTACTGGTAAT
This sequence comes from uncultured Bacteroidales bacterium, assembly GCA_964456285.1. GTDB lineage: Bacteria > Bacteroidota > Bacteroidia > Bacteroidales > UBA10428 > UBA10428. Next base: position 8,918 of record CAYWBC010000109.1, on the reverse strand, counting down.
TTTCAGAAATGTACTGAGCAATGCAATAAAATTCAGCAACCAACACGGATGTATCGGCATAAATGGACAGTGTTCCGATAACAACGTATGTATTCAAATAGAAGACCATGGCAAAGGTATGTCTGAACAGAAAATAAAAACACTTTTTAACCTGGCTCACAATAAAAGTTCGTTAGGTACAAACAGAGAAAAAGGGACTGGACTGGGAATGGTACTTGTGAAAGATTTTATGGAGTTCAACAAAGGCATGGTAAAGGTTGAAAGTAAAATAGGTCAGGGCACAAAAGTCGAATTGTATTTTCCGGAAAGTCTTTAAAGGAAAATCATATTGTCAGAACCCCCATCCATTTAAGCATTGATTATTAAAAATCTGCCCAAAATTAAGATCAAGCATATATCTACTCAAGGTTGGATCGTCTATAAAAAATCTGTAGTAATTTGAGCATGGCTTTCGGGCGCGTTGGCCCACAGAGAAATCTTGTTTGAGGGAAGAGATACCACGACCGAATTTGACTTCTTAACCTGCTCTGTCTTATATCTTTAAGATTTCACGCTTCCCTTTTAATATTTTACGATGTACTGAAACCTTTCACGCCATATTTTAGCTATTTCACGCCGCATTAAAACCATCTCATTCCTTTTAATTTTCAACAAGATTCTTATGACCGAATTTTACTCATAATTTTAAAATGATTACTCACTTAAATTTAAAAACTATGGAAAATTTAAAAGAGATTCAGATAAAAGAAGCGGTTAAAGTAGATCCTTCTCATATTATGCAAATCGGGATGGGTTTTTGGGCTTCCAAGACACTTCTTACGGCTGTAAAGCTTGAACTTTTTACACATTTGGCTACCATGCCATTATCGGGCACCGATATAAAGTATACGTTGTGCCTGCATGACAGGGGGTTGTATGATTTTCTTGACACCCTTGTCGCCTTAGGTTTTCTACAGAAAAAAGGAAGTAAGGAAAAGGCAACCTATTCAAATTCTCCAGATTCCGATTTATTTCTTGACAAGAACAAGCTTTCCTATGTAGGTGGAATATTGGAGATGGCGAATAATCGACTCTATCCATTCTGGAATTTCCTTGAGCAAGGTTTAAAAACAGGTAATCCACAGAATGAAATCAGAACAGGAGGTTCATCAATTTTTGAGCAAATCTACTCAAACAAAGACAATACCCGCGAATTTGTGAATGCCATGAGCGGTGTTCAGATGGGCAATTTTATCACATTTGCAACGCAATTCGACTTCTCGAATTACAAAACATTATGCGATTTGGGTGGGGCAGGTGCACATTTATCAGCTCAGGTGGTATCGCGTAACCCTCATATGAGATGCATTTCCTTTGATCTTTCCCCCGTATCTCCAATTGCATCTGAAAATATAAGTAAGATGGGTTTGGCAGATAAGATAGAAGTAAAATCCGGCGATTTTTTTTATGACACATTACCTAAAGCTGATGTAATTACCATGGGAAATATACTGCATGATTGGGGTTTAGCTGATAAGAAAAAATTGATTGCAAAAGCTTATGAAGCTTTGCCAAAAGGGGGATCACTTGTAGTTATAGAAAATATTATAGACAACGAAAGAAGTAAAAATGCTTTTGGTTTGATGATGTCTTTGAATATGTTGATAGAAACTACTGACGGTTTTGATTTTACAGCGACAGATTTTGACGCCTGGACGAGGGAAATAGGGTTTATTGAAACTTCTGTAATGCCCCTTACAGGTCCTTCAAGTGCAGCAATAGCAATAAAATAATTGAACTTAATCAAGAACAACTAAATCATAAAAAAATGAAAACAATTAAAAATTTTAAAAACAGCGTATTGGTAATCACATTAACACTCATTACCATTACAGGGTTTGCACAAAAAGGAAATGAAAAGATTTATCTTTCTATTTCGCATGAAGTGGCCGACTATCCGAGTTGGAAAGTTGGGTTTGACAAGGATGATCCTTTAAGAGCCGAAGCAGGCTTGAGTACTGTCTTTGTGAAAAGAGATATTAACAATACAAGTTCAGTCACGGTATTATTTTTAGTAAAGGACATTGATAAAGCGAAAGCATTTATATCCGATCCCAGACTAAAAGAGGTCATGATCAAGGCTGGTGTCATTTCTGACCCCGAAATCGTTTTTTATAAATCTGCTGCAGAATTTAAACCCATAAACACTTCAGAACTGATAACAACGATTACGCATACAGTAAAAGATTTTTCCGCATGGAAAATTGTATACGATTCCGCTGAAGAATTACGTAAAAACGCTGGTATTCATGACAACCTGATTCTTCGTTCCCTTTCTGATGAAAATAGTGTAACGGTATTGGGCAATTCATCGTCTGCAGCAAAATTTAACGCATTCGTAACGAATCCCGACCTTAAAACTGCTATGGACAAAGCCGGGGTTATCTCGAAACCTGTAGTAAAAGAACTACTATAAAGGGTGACTCAGAAGATTGAGATTAATGAATAGAGAAAGAATATTTGAATGAGAACAAAACTATAAACTTAAAATCATGGAAAAAATATTAGTAACAGGAGCAACAGGGAATACCTGTTCAATACTTATACCGGCACTGATTGATGCAGGACATCAAGTACGTGCCTTTGTTCGAAACGAAAAAAAAGCACAGGCCCTAAAAGAAGCCGGAGCTGAAATATGTGTAGGCGATTTAGACAAAGCTGATACAATTGATGCAGCACTTGAAGGAATAACCAAAGTATATATGTGTACATGGAACGGACCAACAGCTGCCTTGCAGGGCAAGAATATTATTGAAGCCATCAAAAGGGCAGGGACACGTCCTTTAGTGGTAAGACATTCAGCTTTTGGAACCGACAGTTCAGAGGTTATTCAACAAATCAATGAAGTCGACAAGGCTTTAAAATCGTCTGGAATTCCATACACCATTATCAAACCTACGTTTTATATGCAGAACCTGATGATGGCTTCACCATCGATTCAAAGCGAAGGCAATATTTATTGGGATTGGGACGAGGGTAGAGCAGGAATGATCGATATTCGTGATGTGGCAGAAAGTGCCTTCGGTGCCTTAACTGGCAAAGCAGAACAAGGAAAGGAATATATTCTTACAGGTTCCCGGTCAGTATCTATGAATGATGTGGCTACTTCATTTTCAAAGGTTCTTAGTAAACAGGTGAAATATGTTGCCGTACCGCACGAAGCTTCTAAAGAATCGATGATGGGAATGGGATTCCCCGAATTTATAGTTGATGGATATGTTGAACTTAGCAAAGGATTCTCAAAAGGCTTTGCTGATACAACAACCAACAATGTAGAATTGCTTTCAGGACATAAGGCAAGGTCAATTGATGACTTTACCAGAGATTTTAAGGTGTACTTTGGTGGTTAATCACAAATATTAAAACAGATTCGGAGTTTGGCGCAATAGAATGCACCAAACTCTATCTATTTTCTTATTTATATTTTGAACTTCTTTAAACCCTATAAATGATGCATTTCAATTTCAGATTAGGTATATCTTCATTGATATTACTTTCCAAATAATTAAAGTAACAGGGATGCCTGTGATAATTAGTAGTTACTACTTTGCTAAAAAAAATATTGGAAACAATTACCATAATCTATTAATTATACCTAATAAGCTTTTCAATTCCAGAGCGCAGGTCCGAAGAAATAGCTAGCCAGAGTCAGCAGGAATGGGCAATGACTGGAAAAATCCACAAGGTGCTCTGCATTTTTCGTTGTCTGATTTTTGTTGAAATTACCCGGGGCGCGCTGAAGCATATTTTTTCTTGTCCTGATTTTATGTTAA
>CAYWBC010000109.1:0-5006 GCA_964456285.1 uncultured Bacteroidales bacterium | reverse complement strand
GAAATTACCCGGGGCGCGCTGAAGCATATTTTTTCTTGTCCTGATTTTATGTTAAATAGGCCTCGACGGCCTATACGTAAATTCCCTACAAATGCCCTATAATGCTGCAAGCATTATGTTAACATAGCTTAGGGCTAAACGTTCGATAAGCTTCTCACCAGAATAAATTCCCTTAAGAGTTCATATTAAAGTGCGTAGGCCAAAAAGTTTTGGTTCCGAATGCTTCAACGGAACACTCTTTTTGCGCAGTGTAGCAGAGCAAAATGGGTGTGGAGTGGCTACGTAGTATAATTCATTATATTTCGTACAATACCCTCAATTCTGAAATTATTCAAATCAGTTACAATAATTGGAGGATATTTTTCACTGTTTATTGATAGTAGTATTTTCTGTTTGCCATCTTCATATAGTTTCTTAATTTTTGCTTCAGAATTATGGACACAAACAATAATATCACCATTAGCAGCTGTTCTTTTCTTTTGTGCAATAACATAATCACCTTGTTTTATCACAGGTTTCATAGAATCTCCTTTTGCTTCTACAGCAAATGCTTCCTCAGAGGGAAACTTTAGTAACCTGGACGCTATTGGAATTCTGTCAACTGGGCTGCCGTCCAGTATGGAACCATTAGGACCACATTCTGCCAGACCATATTGATTAATATAAACAATGAGCTTTTCAGGATCATTAAGCAATCGATAATCTCTTGGATTTCCAGGATTTCTTTTTAAATATCCTTTTCGTTCCAGTTGCAATATATGATGATGGACAACGCTTGTAGATGACACACACAATTCTTCCATTAGCTGAACCATTGTTAATGGATCATCAATGTTAGATCTGAGTATCTCTAAAAGCTTTTTCTGATTTGGATGTAAATCTTTCATGCACGTAAAAATAGTTAACATTTTTTGAAAAATATCAACATATTCTACTTTTTATTCTAAGAATGATTATCTTTGTTCTATATTTCATTCTAATATTTTTTATTATGTCAAGAACCAGCGAAAGAGGCAGAGATGCCAGGACAGGACAGTTCGTTTCAATTGAAGAAGCGAACAGAAGGCCATCAACTACAATTATACAAAAGATCAAAGTTGGTCCGGTAAAAAAAAGAAACTGAACCTTTATCTGATTATTTATGGCTGATATTATGTAAATAAATATGCGTAAAGTAATGGTGATCATGAGGTTCATGCAGAAAGTTGTGCTTTTGTTCCTGCAGCTGAAAATAGAATATACTTAGGTATATTTTTTAATTGCAGGGATGATGTAAGAGAAGCTAAATAAATCTATTCTACAGCCAATGGTTGTTATTACTGTTCGGATGAATGTCATACAGGTTAACGGGTTCTAATGTTGATTAAGAATTGTTAATAAATAGTAGATAATTACCTATCCCTAAGTGAGGGACCCTTTGCCTATTTTATAACTTTGTATATTATGAAAGTCAGATACTCGGAACTGCGAAAAAAAATGCTTACAAAGGAAGCTGATTGGATAAATGATGACGCAGCTTATTTAACTCATTATTTACAAAGTTCCGGAAACGGAGCATCTAAACACTTTAAAAATCAGGCAGAGGAATATCTTTCTAATCTGGTTTTGGATCTGGAAGTTGAGTACAAGCTACCTTTGACATATGATATTCCATTTCCTCCTGTGAATTCTCCTTCTTTCAAATTCATCGATCTCTTTGCAGGAATTGGTGGATTTCGAATTGCTTTTCAAAGAATGAATGGGAAATGTGTTTTTTCTTCCGAATGGAATAAATATGCTAAAAAGACCTATGAGGCCAACTTTGGAGAAGTACCTTTCGGTGACATCACTAAAATAAACGAGAAAGATATACCTGATCATGATATACTGGTGGGAGGCTTCCCCTGTCAACCATTCAGCATTGCCGGCGTTTCCAAGAAAAACAGCCTTGGCCGAAATCATGGATTCCTTGATGAAACACAAGGTACTTTATTTTTCGATATTTGCAGAATAATTAAAGAGAAAAGACCAAAAGCCTTTCTTCTTGAGAATGTTAAAAATCTTAAATCGCATGATAAAGGCAATACCTTTAAAGTGATTGAGAATACACTCAAAAAGCTTGGATTCATTGTCTTTAGTCGGATTCTTGATGCGAAATATTATGTGCCACAGCATAGAGAAAGAATATTCATAGTTGGGTTTAATAAAGAAAGATTTGGTGAAAATATAATATTTAATTATCCTGAACCTAAGCAAAATGAACCCTCACTTGAATCTATTCTTGAGAATGAAGTTAATCCTAAATATACATTGACAAATCATCTTTGGAGCTACCTTCAGAATTATGCAAAAAAACATAAGGAAAAAGGAAATGGTTTTGGATTTGGATTGGCTGATCCAAACGGAATAACCAGAACATTAAGTGCCAGATATTATAAAGATGGTTCAGAGATCCTGATTTCTCAGGGTAAAAACAGGAATCCGAGGAGATTAACTCCCGAAGAATGCAAGAGACTCATGGGTTTTCCAATGGAATTTAAAATAAATAATATAGGGGTTTCAGATACACAGTTATATAAGCAATTTGGAAATTCTGTTGCTGTACCGGTTGCAAGTGCTGTGGCAAAATATATGATAAACTTTATTTCTGAATATGAATCCAGGATGAAAAAGAGACAGGAAAAGTCTATAGAGCCATGTCCAGCAGATTCAGAACTTCATTCTTCTCATACAGCCCGGGAAGAAACTTTGATTTAATCCTGAATTGATTTCTACGCTTTGTTTTTGGTCTTGTAGAGATATTTTCAATTTTTATACCCGGATCATAATAAATATTACCAAGACTCATCTGTTGCAAAAACAGGTCAAATCTCGTACCTGTTCCAAGTATAATATTATTACCATACGAGTACTCTTGTGGATTTTTCCTGACTATTGAGGGAACATAGCTTGCAAATGCATGTTTTCTCCGCCAGTGTTCCAGCAAGGAAGTGAATAACCATGCAGCAGCTACATTTCCCGAATCATCAATTAAAGAAATACTACCGGAAGTATTCCTTATTTTACCAGACTCATGGTCAAAACCTATTAAATTTAAAGTCAATTTTGTTGTTTCATGTCTTATTCCACATTTATGGATACCTCCGAAATTCATTCGATCTTTTCTTCCCATTTTATCTTTATATCCATATTTGAAGATAAATGAATCAACACCACTATCTCTATAATATCCACCTGTCGGTTCAGGAGTCATAAGTGTTATTACTGATCCAAGTATTTTTTCAAAGCTAATAACAGCAAATTGTTTGATTTCCCAACCTAAATAATCTGGTTCTGCAAAACCATTTGGTGTAACACCCAGTTCAGCTTCAAGTGTATATCCTCCACAATTGGAAGATTCGCAAGGTAAAATATTTCGTTCACTATCAAGCCTTTTTGAGGAAATCCATCCAAGTTTGTGTATTCTATATAATTCATTGATTAATTTAACCCTGGAATCTTTTACGGAAAACTCAGTCTTGACAGGAATTACCTTAAACACACCGTGTTCCTCCTCCCATTCCTTCTGAGAAAACTCTTTTTCTACCTGACTTTCTGGAGCAACCACATGCCCTATTATTATTCCGCGAACCAGATTCACGCCCAGAAACAAAATTCGTCCTTCAATACGTTTTGCCATTAAATCTGAAGGAGGGGAGTCGCAACCCTGCAAAAAACCTGAAAATCTGACTTCCGGATATTTCGGATATAATATTAATTGGGCATGCGGTGCATGATTAAGCCTGCCTTCCCGATCTATCCAGTAGTAATTAAGTGTAGTTTTAAATCTCGAACGTACCCATTCTCCACTATCATCAGCAATAGCCTCAGTAAATGGGAAAATATTTAAGATATCGAAACTGCCGCCAAGATAAACCTGGTTTTTTGAATTGTCATTGGCAGAAAGTATTTTTGCATAAATTTTTGTACATCCATTATCAGCAAATAAATCGATAAGCTTTGATAAGTTCATTTATTTAATAAGGTTAAAAGATTTTCAAGGGTTGCCTCAAGTTTTTTTGGATATAATTCGCATTCCCAAATTACAATAATATTCCAACCCAGCTTCTTTAATGCTGAATAATTTCTTTCATCATTTTCAACATTCCCGTTAATTTTCGTTAACCACCACTTAGTTCGGGTCTTTGGGATAACAAAATATTTACAATTTTCGTGTTTGTGCCAGAAACATCCATTTACGAAGATCACAGTATTATATTTTGAAAGTACAATATCAGGCTTACCTACCAGATGTTTGTCATGTAGTCTATATCTGAAGCCATTTGAAAACAAAAATTTACGAACTAATAACTCAGGTTTTGTATTCTTTCCGTGAATCTTACTCATATTATATGAACGAATCTTTTTTGAATGTACATCTGCCATATTGTAAAAATAATAAAAACAGATAACACATTGTCTCATACAATTTGAAGCCTTAGCACAACTTTTTTAGAAGCTTGGGTAAAAATAGCCAAGCTGATGTTTTTTAATTTATTCCTGCTGTTAAATCAGGAAGTTAAGAGGGTACTGGGGTAGGGGTAGATTAATGCTGAATTAATATTTTATTCAAATATTAAAGCAAGAATTCTTTTTCAAAATACATATTTAAATTGAATATAATTTCTGTTAAAATTTGCTTTATATTAATTACCTGTAGATTATTTCATTTATAAATCAAGTTTTGTCTGAATTGAATTGTGTGTAGGCCCGGCAAAACGCGAAGCATGAAGAAGCAGTGAATGCTGCAATGCATAGAATTTCAATAAAGGGGCTTGCCTTTAGCGTAAACGGTTTTTTGTGTAAATAAGCATATATGAATACAAATATAACTTCAGGTTCAAATGTTAAAATAGTACCGAAACCGTTTACGCGATTACTTTGTTAGAAATTCTTGCATTGCAGCAGAGAGCGCTGGAAATCGTTTTGCCTTGATCTTTTGGTTCTTTTGTATCATGACAAAAGAACGAAAGAAAACTCATGAGAGA
>CAYWBC010000108.1:0-12042 GCA_964456285.1 uncultured Bacteroidales bacterium | reverse complement strand
TGAAGAACAATTATCTCAAAGTGCTTGTCATTGATTTTTACACCCTGTAATCGATATACTTCCTGAACTTCATTTACAATGTACTCCTGGACTTTTGTAGGTCCTTTGATAGAAAGAATATCGGCAGGAGTTATGGCTCCGTCTGACAATGGAATACCAGCTTTCACATAATCATTTTCCTGAATAAGAATTTGCTTTGAAAGTGGTACAAGGTATTTCTTCACCTGCCCAGATTTGGAGGTAATTATTATCTCCCTGTTTCCTCTTTTTATCTTTCCGAAAGCTACTTCTCCATCAATTTCTGAAACTACTGCAGGATTTGAAGGATTACGCGCTTCAAATAATTCTGTTACTCTTGGCAGACCACCAGTGATATCACCAGATTTACCAATAGCTCGCGGTATTTTCACAAGAATTTCTCCTGCCTTCATAGTATCACCTTCATTAACTGCAAGGTGAGCTCCAACAGGAAGGTTATATGATTTTAGAACCTCTCCGCCTTTACCCAGGATTTTAATTCCCGGATTTTTAGTTTTATCTCGTGTTTCGATAATCACTTTTTCACGGAAACCAGTTTGTTCATCACTCTCTTCCTTAAAAGTTACACCTTCAATAACACTCTCGAAGGATATTTTCCCGGCAGATTCAGAAATAATAACCGCATTGTATGGATCCCAATCACAAATAGCATCTCCATTTTTCACTGTAGACCCGTTCTTCACATACAATCTTGCTCCGTAAGGAATGTTATGTGTTGTTAATCCAATGCCTGTATTCTTATCTACAATTCTTAATTCAGCGAGACGACCAATAACTATATCAACTTTTTTGCCATCTTCATCTTCTTTAGCTACCGTTCTTAACTCATCTATTTCAATCTTCCCACCATATTTAGCAATAACATTTGATTCAGCAGCAATATTTGAAGCTGTACCACCAACGTGGAATGTTCGAAGTGTAAGCTGCGTTCCAGGCTCTCCAATGGATTGAGCGGCAATGACACCCACTGCTTCACCAATTTGAACCATTCTTCCTGTAGCTAGATTTCTTCCATAGCATTTTGCACAAACACCTTTTTTAGCCTCACAGGTAAGAACAGATCGAATTTCAACCTGCTCAATAGGTGAATCTTCAATCTTGGCTGCTATTTCTTCATTAATCTGTTCACCGGAATTTATTATTAATTCTCCGGACATTGGATGATAGATATCATGTACGGCGGTTCTACCTAAAACTCTTTCAGGAAGACTTTCAACAACTTCCTCATTATTTTTAATGGCAGTAGCAACCAAACCACGTAAAGTACCACAATCAACCTGAGTAACGATTACATCTTGTGATACATCAACCAGACGACGAGTAAGATAACCCGCATCAGCCGTTTTCAATGCTGTATCTGCAAGACCTTTACGAGCACCGTGAGTAGAAATAAAGTATTCAAGTACTGATAGACCTTCTTTAAAATTAGAAAGAATTGGGTTTTCAATAATTTCTGATCCAGTGGAACCTGACTTTTGGGGTTTTGCCATAAGACCACGCATTCCTGAAAGCTGACGAATCTGCTCTTTTGATCCTCTGGCACCAGAATCAAGCATCATGTAAACAGCATTGAATCCTTGCCTGTCAGATGAAAGCTGATTCATTAAGGTTTGCGTAAGTCGGGCATTTGTATGTGTCCAGATATCTATAATCTGATTGTATCTTTCATTGTTGGTAATAAAACCCATGTTGTAATTATTGAGCACCTCATCTACCTGATCATATCCATCTTTAACAAGTTCATCTTTTGCAGCAGGAACAATAACATCATCAAGATTAAAAGAAAGACCTCCTCTGAATGCCATCAGATAACCAATGTTCTTAATATCATCCAGAAATTGTGATGTTCTTGCAATACCGGTTATTTTAAGAACCCTGCTAATAATTTCCCTTAGGGATTTTTTAGTAAGTAATTCATTAATAAAACCTGCTTTTTTAGGAACAAATTCGTTGAATATAACTCGTCCAACCGTTGTTTCAATAATTACACTTTTAATTTCATCATCCACCAAATCATCTACACGTACTTTGATTTCTGCATGCAGGTCTACTTTACCTTCATTGTAGGCTATATTAACCTCTTCAGGAGAATAAAATATCATGCCCTCGCCCTTTACTTTTACTTCATCGGTACTTTTCTTAGCTTTTGTAATGTAATATAAACCAAGTACCATATCTTGTGAAGGAACACAGATAGGTGCACCATTCGCAGGATTAAGGATATTGTGCGAGGCAAGCATTAACAATTGAGCTTCCAGAATGGCAGCATTACCTAATGGCAAATGAACAGCCATCTGGTCACCATCAAAATCGGCATTGAAAGCAGTACATACAAGAGGATGCAATTGAATTGCTTTACCTTCGATAAGTTTGGGCTGGAATGCTTGGATACCAAGACGGTGCAATGTTGGAGCACGGTTTAACATAACCGGGTGACCCTTCAAAACGTTTTCCAGTATATCCCAAACAACCGGATCTTTTCTGTCTACTATTTTTTTCGCAGATTTTACAGTTTTTACTATTCCCCTCTCAATAAGCTTACGAATAATGAAAGGTTTGTAAAGTTCCGCTGCCATATCTTTTGGCAAACCACATTCGTGCAGATCCAATTCCGGACCAACAACAATTACTGAACGTGCAGAATAATCAACCCTCTTACCAAGCAAATTTTGACGGAATCGACCCTGCTTACCTTTTAAGCTATCGCTTAATGATTTCAAAGGTCGGTTAGCATCTGTTTTTACTGCATTCGCCTTACGTGAATTATCAAACAATGAATCAACTGCTTCCTGGAGCATTCGTTTTTCATTACGAAGAATTACTTCAGGAGCTTTAATCTCTATAAGTCTTTTCAACCTGTTATTTCTAATGATCACCCTACGGTAAAGATCATTCAGGTCGGATGTTGCAAAACGACCACCATCAAGAGGTACAAGAGGCCTGAGTTCAGGAGGTATTACAGGAACCACTTTTACAATCATCCACTCAGGTTTATTAATGCCTTTTGATGCACGAAAAGCTTCAACAACCTGTAGGCGTTTCAGTGCCTCATTCTTTCTTTGTTGAGAAGTTTCTGTATTAGCTGCATGCCTTAATGAATAAGAAATCTCATCCAGATCAAGCCTTTCAAGTAATCTGTATAAGGCTTCAGCACCCATATCGGCGATGAACTTGTCCGGATCACTATCATCAAGATGTTGATTTTCCTTTGGCAAAGTATCAAGAATATCAAGGTATTCTTCCTCTGTTAGAAAATCAAGGTATTTCACCTCATCAGATGCTTTAATACCTGGATTAATTACAACATAGCGTTCATAATAAATAATAGAGTCAAGCTTTTTTGTAGGTAAGCCCAGGAGATAACCAATTTTATTGGGCAATGATTTGAAATACCAAATATGTGCAACCGGCACTACAAGTGAAATATGTCCCATTCTCTCACGCCGAACCTTTTTCTCGGTTACTTCAACACCACAACGATCACAAACAATGCCTTTGTAACGTATTCTCTTATATTTTCCACAATGACATTCATAATCCTTTACAGGACCGAATATTCTCTCACAGAACAAACCATCTCTTTCGGGTTTGTATGTACGATAATTAATAGTTTCCGGCTTTAATACTTCACCGCTGGAGCGTTCAAGAACTTCCTCTGGTGAGGCTAAACCAATAGCAATTTTTGAAAAACTGCTACTTATTTTTGTGTCTTTCCTAAATGACATATATAATAATTTAATTATCAGTTATAAAATGAACCTTTTGTAATGTAATTAAACAAGGTTAATACTTAGACCCAGTCCTCTCAATTCATGAAGCAATACATTCAATGATTCAGGAATTCCGGGAGTTGGCAAAGGTTCACCCTTGACAATAGCTTCATATGTTTTAGCACGACCTATTACATCGTCTGATTTTACTGTTAGAATTTCCTGCAGAATATTTGCTGCTCCAAATGCTTCAAGTGCCCATACTTCCATTTCACCAAAACGTTGTCCTCCAAACTGTGCTTTACCGCCCAGAGGTTGTTGAGTAATTAAGGAGTATGGTCCTATTGATCTTGCATGCATCTTGTCATCAACCATATGACCAAGCTTCAGCATATATATTATTCCAACAGTAGCCGGTTGATCGAATTTTTGTCCGGTGCCACCATCATACAGGAAGGTTTTACCGAAGCGAGGAACACCCGCTTTAGTTGTATATTCTTCAATTTGTTCAATTTTTGCTCCGTCAAAAATTGCAGAGGCAAATTTCAATCCAAGTTCTTTACCTGCCCAGCCAAGAACAGTTTCGTAGATCTGTCCGAGGTTCATCCTTGATGGCACACCAAGCGGATTTAGCACAATATCAACAGGAGTTCCATCTTCAAGGAAAGGCATATCTTCCTGACGAACAATTTTCGCAACAATACCTTTATTACCATGACGTCCTGCCATTTTATCGCCAACCTTAAGCTTACGCTTTTGTGCAATGTAAACTTTTGCAAGCTGAACAATTCCAGCTGGCAATTCATCACCAATAGTAATATTATACTTCTTTCTCTTGTAAATAGCATCTACTTCCTTGTACTTGAGAATATAGTTATTTATTAGTCTGGAGATAAGTTCGTTTTTCGATTTATCAGTAGTCCATTTGTATGGATTTACAGACATATAATCAAGATCCTGAAGTATTTTCTGAGAAAATTTAGTTCCTTTAGGAATAACATCAACATTCAGATAATCTTTTACTCCCTGAGATGTTTTACCATTTGTTCGGGAGAATAATTTATCTACTAATTTTCCTTTAAGCTCAATAGTCTGCCTGTTAAACTCTTCCTCTATTTTATCAAGAATAGGTTTAGTAGCAGCCTTTAATTTTCTGTCTTTCACTGAGCGTGAGAAAAGCTTCTTGTTAATTACTACGCCAAATAATGAAGGCTGAGCCTTTAAGGAAGCATCTTTAACATCTCCGGCCTTATCACCAAAAATTGCTCTTAGAAGTTTTTCTTCCGGTGAAGGATCTGATTCTCCTTTTGGTGTGATTTTACCAATGAGAATATCTCCGGGAGTAACATTTGCCCCTATTCTTATCAGACCATTTTCATCCAGATCCTTGGTAGCTTCTTCACTTACATTTGGAATATCTGAAGTCAACTCTTCCAATCCTCTCTTAGTATCACGAACCTCGAGAACATATTCTTCGATATGAATTGAAGTAAATACATCTTCACGTACTACACGCTCAGAAATAACGATTGCATCTTCAAAATTGTATCCTTTCCAAGGCATAAATGCAACCATAAGATTACGTCCAAGGGCAAGTTCACCGTTTTGAGTTGCATAGCCTTCAGTAAGTATCTGTCCGGGAACTACCTTTTGACCTTTGCGAACAATAGGTTTCAGGTTGATACAAGTGTTCTGGTTTGTTTTTCTATATTTTGGAAGTTTGTATCTTTTCAAGTCACCCTCGAATGAGACAAACTTTTCTTCCTCTTTCAAATCGTATTTAACTACAATCTCATTTGAGTCAACATATTCTATTTCACCCTCGCCCTCAGATACAACAAGAAGTCTTGAATCAAGAACAACATTGCTTTCGATACCTGTACCCACAATTGGAGCTTCCGGTGAAACCAAAGGAACTGCCTGACGCATCATATTCGATCCCATAAGTGCACGGTTGGCATCATCATGTTCAAGAAATGGTATAAGAGATGCGGCTATAGAAGCAATCTGGTTTGGAGCAACGTCCATTAACTGCACCTCTTCAGGTGTTGCCAAAGGATAATCAGCCTCAAGTCTGGACTTGATCTTTGGATTAACAAAATATCCGTCATCCTTAATTGGAGCATTGGCTTGAGCAATAATTTGACCTTCCTCTTCTTCAGCACTCAAATAAATAATACCATCTTCCTTTAAGTTAACCTGAGCATCGGTAACTTTACGGTAAGGAGTTTCAATGAATCCCAAGGCGTTAATCTTAGCATAAACACAAAGTGATGAAATAAGACCAATATTTGGACCTTCAGGGGTTTCAATCGGACAAAGTCTGCCATAATGAGTATAATGCACATCCCTCACCTCAAATCCTGCTCTTTCTCTGGAAAGACCTCCTGGCCCTAAAGCTGACATTCTTCTCTTATGAGTCATCTCAGCCAATGGATTGGTCTGATCCATAAATTGTGAAAGCTGGTTGGTTCCAAAGAATGAATTAATTACAGATGATAATGTTTTCGAATTAATAAGGTCAATGGGAGTAAATACCTCATTATCCCTAACATTCATTCTTTCACGGATAGTACGAGCCATACGGGCAAGACCAACGCCAAACTGGTTATATAGTTGTTCACCAACTGTACGCACCCTACGATTACTCAAGTGATCAATATCATCAACATCAGTTTTTGAATTGATCAATTGTATCAGGTACTTGATGATTTCAATAATATCTTCTTTAGTCAGGACTTTAACATCCATATCAGTATCCAAACCCAGCTTTCTGTTGATACGAAATCGACCTACCTGACCTAAATCATATCGTTTGTCTGAGAAGAATAATTTATCGATTACATCCCTTGCTGTAGCTTCATCCGGTGGTTCAGAATTTCGAAGCTGACGATAAATATGCAATACAGCTTCTTTTTCAGAATTACAAGGATCTTTTTGCAGTGTATTATAGATGATATCGAAATCAGACTGGTTCAATCCTTCTTTGTGTAAGAGAATTGTCTTAGCACCAGAGTCCATGATATCATCAAGATGCTCTTCTTCAAGAACAACTTCTCTGTCAATAACAACTTCATTACGTTCAATGGAAACAACTTCACCGGTATCTTCATCTACGAAATCCTCAACCCACGATTTTAAAACACGAGCAGCAAGTTTTCGTCCAATCAATTTTTTTAACGCAGTTTTAGAAACTTTGATTTCATCGGCAAGGTTAAAGATTTCAAGAATGTCTTTATCACTTTCATAACCAATGGATCGTAGAAGGGTTGTAACAGGCAATTTCTTTTTTCGATCGATATAAGCATACATAACATTGTTGATGTCTGTTGCAAATTCGATCCATGAACCTTTAAAAGGAATAATTCGTGCTGAATATAATTTTTTGCCATTTGCATGCAAACTTTGACCAAAGAAAACTCCCGGTGACCTGTGCAGCTGAGATACTACAACACGTTCTGCTCCATTAATTACAAACAGGCCTCTTTCGGTCATGTAAGGAATTGTGCCAAGATAAACATCCTGGATAACAGTGTCAAAATCCTCATGTTCAGGATCAGTACAATACAATTTTAGTTTTGCTTTTAAAGGAATACTGTAGGTAAGTCCCCGCTCTATACACTCATCGATAGAGTATCTGGGAGGGTCAACAAAATATTCCAGAAACTCCAGCACAAAATTATTTCGTGTATCAGAGATCGGAAAATTTTCGTTAAATACCTTATACAATCCTTCTTCTTTTCTGCGTTCCTGCGTTGTATCAAGCTGGAAAAAATCACGAAAGGACTTTAATTGAACTTCAAGAAAATCGGGATATTCCAGTTGATTTTTTGCGGCTGCAAAAGAAATTCTTTGATTTATGTTGTTGTTTGACATTATATCAATAAATATATGTTGAACCTGATTTTATTAACGACAAAAAGGCTTAACCCGAATTCCGTTCCCGATAGCATCGGGACGGAACGGGATTAAACCTATAAAGCCTTTATGGCTAAGTACATTTTATTTAAGCTCAACTTCAGCTCCAGCCTCTTCAAGTTGTTTTTTAATCGATTCTGCTTCTTCTTTACTAACACCTTCCTTCAGTGGACCTGGTGCTGCATCAACTACTGCTTTAGCTTCTTTCAAACCTAATCCAGTGAGTTCTTTTACAAGTTTAACAATTTGAAGTTTTGCACCACCAGCAGAATTTAGAACTACATCGAAAGATGATTTTTCTTCCACTGCACCACCATCTCCAGCGGCTGGACCAGCAGCAACTGCAACAGCAGCAGCAGCAGGTTCAATTCCGTATTCCTCTTTGAGGATATCAGCAAGTTCGTTTACTTCTTTTACTGTTAGGTTTACAAGTTGTTCTGCAAACGCTTTTAAATCTGCCATTTTTGTATGTATTTATTGAATTATTTATTTGATTCTATTCTTTTTCTGATAAAGTTTTTAAAACACCAGTCAGGGTATTACCTCCGGACTGTAGAGCAGAAATAACCTTATTCGCGGGTGATTGTAAAAGAACAATCAAATCGCCAATAAGTTCTTCCTTAGACTTAATTTTAGACAGAGCATCTAATTGATCATCACCAATATAAATAGACTCCTCAACAAAGGCGGCTTTCAGAACAGGTCTATCAAGAATTTTCCTGAAGTCTTTGATCAGTTTAGCCGGAGAATTTCCAATTTCTGAGAACATGATTGATGTTGAATCTTTAAGAACATCAAACAGTTCATTGTATTCCTTTTCACTTTTCTCCAATGCCTTTTTAAGAAGTGTATTTTTGACAACAATCAGCTGAATTTCCTTTTCGAAACATTTCCGCCTGAGTTTACCGGTATCTTCTGCATTCAATTCAGAGATATCAGTCAGGTAAAAATGCTTTGCATCATTTATTTTTTGAGCCAGGTTATCAATAACCTTAATCTTTTCGTCCCGTGTCATAATTAAAATTTTTACTATTAATTATTCTTCAATTGCTTTAGCATCAATCCGAACACTAGGACTCATGGTACTTGAAAGATATATACTCTTAATATATGTGCCTTTCGCAGAAGTAGGTTTAAGCTTATTAATGGTTTGTAAGAATTCGCGAGTATTCTCCACTATCTTCTCTGCTGAAAAAGATGCTTTTCCAACAGTAGTATGCACAATTCCAAATTTGTCAACTTTGAAATCGATTTTTCCAGCCTTTACTTCTGTAACTGCTTTACCGATATCCATAGTAACTGTTCCACTTTTTGGATTTGGCATTAATCCGCGCGGTCCGAGTACACGGCCCAACTTACCAATTTTCCCCATCACTGAAGGCATAGTAACAATTACATCGATGTCTGTCCATCCTTTTTCAATCTTTTCGATATAATCATCCAGACCAACATGCTCTGCTCCTGCCTGCTTGGCTTCTTCTTCCTTATCTGGCGTACACAATACCAACACCTTGATGTCTTTTCCCGTTCCATGAGGCAGTGTTACAATACCGCGAACCATTTGATTGGCTTTCCGGGGATCGACACCTAAGCGAACATCTATATCAATAGAAGCATCAAATTTCGTAAAGGTTACATCCTTTACAATTTTTGCTGCCTCTGATAAAGTATAATGTTTACCAGGCTCAATCTTTTCAAATGCTGATTTTTGATTTTTTGTAAGTTTCGTCATTGTGTTCTTGTAGTATTAATATGTCAAACTACATTGCAGGGAATTGACCTTTAATGGTGATTCCCATACTTCGAGCAGTGCCTGCAACCATTTTCATTGCTGATGATACTTCAAATGCGTTCAAATCAGGCATTTTATCTTCAGCGATCACCCTAACCTGTTCCCAAGTTACGGAAGCCACTTTCTCACGATTAGATTCCGGAGAACCTTTCTTGATTTTTGCAGCTTCTAGTAATTGCGTAGCAACCGGAGGAAATTTTACAATAAAGTCAAATGATTTATCTACATATACTGTAATAACTACCGGTAAGAGTTTTCCTGCTTTTTCTTGTGTTCGGGCATTGAATTGTTTACAGAATTCCATAATATTCACGCCTTTAGCACCTAAAGCAGGACCAACAGGTGGTGAAGGGTTTGCAGCACCTCCACGAATTTGCAACTTAATCAGTCCAGCAACTTCTTTTGCCATTTTATTTGTATTTCTGATTTATTATTGAGATACCTAATCAGACAGTTACTCAGGAAGCATTAAGGTTTTCGTAACAATCCAATTGTGTAAATTTTTATTCTTTTTCTACTTGCATAAAGCTTAGCTCAAGAGGTGTTTTACGACCAAATATTTTCACCATCACTTTAAGCTTTTTCTTCTCATTATTTACTTCTTCTATAATTCCGTTAAAACTATTGAAAGGTCCGTCAATTACTTTAACTGTTTCTCCCACAAAAAATGGAGTATTCATTTCTTCATCTCCAGCTGCCAGCTCATCAACCTTACCTAAAATTCGGTTAATTTCAGACATTCGTAAAGGAGTTGGTTCTTCTTCATTTTTCTGTCCAAGAAAACCTATTACATGCGGAATATTTGTTAGAATATGAGGAATTTCTCCTACCAAAACAGCCTCTATTAAAACATATCCCGGGAAAAAATTTCTTTCCTTACTAATTTTTTTACCATTTCTGATCTGGTATACTTTTTCGGTTGGAATAAGTACTTGCGAAATATATTCCTGCAGATTGAGCCGGCTTATTTCACTCTCAATATACTCCTTGGCCTTTTTCTCCTTACCTCCAATAGCCCGCAATACATACCATTTTTTTTCCTGCTCTTCCATGGCTCTTCTTTAATTGACTAATAGAATAATCCGTATATTCCCGTCATAAGGTTTCTAAAGGCTAAATCCATCAATGCAATGATTATAGCAATGATGAATGATGCAATCATAACCACTATGGCACTTCCCTGCAGTTCTTCCCAGGATGGCCAAGTTACCTTGTAAACAAGTTCGGTATATGCCTCTTTAAAATATCGAATAATTTTCATTTCGATTAAGATTTGCACGGGAGGAGCGACTCGAACGCCCGACACCTGGTTTTGGAGACCAGTGCTCTACCAACTGAGCTACACCCGTTTCTAATAAATAATTTTGGGCTACTATCCCTAATTTTATTTTTTCGGTGTCTCGTTCAACTCTGAAAATCACAAAATTTCTTTAAGAATTGAATTACTCCCGGATATATATCAGAAGATAAATCCATCAACGGATTTATCTTCCTAAAATAATATTACTATTTATTTACTCTATTATTTCAATAACCTGACCGGCACCTACAGTTCGTCCACCCTCACGGATAGCGAAACGTAAACCTTTATCCATAGCAACCGGAGTAATCAGTTCAACAATAATGGTAACATTATCACCAGGCATTACCATTTCAGTTCCTTCAGGTAAAATTATTTCACCAGTTACATCTAGAGTTCTCAGGTAGAACTGAGGACGATATTTGTTATGGAAAGGAGTGTGACGACCACCTTCTTCTTTTTTCAAAATATAGACTTCGGCCTTAAATTTTGTATGAGGAGTTATTGAACCTGGTTTTGCAAGAACCATTCCTCTTTTTATCTCATTCTTGTCAACACCACGTAAAAGAAGACCTACATTATCTCCAGCTTCGCCATCATCTAAAATTTTACGAAACATTTCAACACCAGTACAAACTGTCTTACGACCCTGTGCCCCAAGACCAATAAGTTCAAGTTCATCACCTGTATGAACAGTACCAGTTTCAATTCTGCCTGTAGCAACTGTACCACGGCCTGTAATTGAAAATACATCTTCAACTGGCATAAGAAATGGTTTCTCCCTTTCACGAGGAGGAATAGGAATCCAGGTGTCAACAGCTTCCATTAACTCCATGATTTTATCTTCCCACTTTGCTTCACCATTCATTGCACCAAGAGCTGAACCGGAAATTACTGGTGTATTGTCACCATCAAACTCATAAAATTCAAGAAGTTCACGAACTTCCATTTCAACAAGTTCCAATAATTCAGGATCGTCAACCATATCAACTTTGTTCAGAAAAACCACAATTTTTGGAACGTTCACCTGGCGAGCCAGAAGAATGTGTTCTCTGGTTTGAGGCATAGGACCATCGGTACCAGCAACAACAACAATTGCACCATCCATCTGGGCAGCACCTGTTACCATATTCTTTACATAATCGGCATGTCCTGGACAGTCAACATGAGCATAGTGACGATTTGCAGTCTGGTATTCAACATGAGCTGTATTAATAGTGATACCACGCTCTTTTTCTTCTGGAGCATTATCAATTGAATCAAAATCTCTAATTGCAGAAAGA
>CAYWBC010000107.1:0-12115 GCA_964456285.1 uncultured Bacteroidales bacterium | reverse complement strand
AGAATTGTAAAATTAAGGAATCAAATCCTTGATATTTAATCTATTTGATGAAATTCAATTATCATTATTTGAAGAACATCATTTATGAAGGGAATGAATGTCTATAGTTTGCCCTTGTTGTTCAATTTAGCAAGTGCAATTACACTGTTTTCATTTGAATAATTTGAACCTGTTATTATGTACCCTCCATCAGATGTAAAATCAAATCCCTTGCCGGCAAAAGAAATCCCATCTCCAGTATAAATATATTCAGGCGAATTTCCCTCCAAATCAATATTCATCAATAGCAGATCTCCTGTTTCAATATTTGTGCCTGAAGTACCAACCACTGTAACAGAGTTATTGTTTGATCTAACATAAGAGGCAGTATTAAACGTCCCCTCTCCATATTCTTTGGACCATAATGTAACTATGTTGTTATTATTGTCATGTTTAAAATTAATGATACTAATTTTTGATTTATCGCGTAATTCAGATTCCAAAGTACAGGCAGCATAATAATTATTATTGCCAGCATTCACTATTGAAGTTATTTCAGAGGCTCCATCTGTACTAAAATATATAGGAAGAGGATTTTGGCCCTGATTATTTACCTGAAGAAGGTAACCACTTTGAGTTGTATTCTCAGCAGAGCCACTGTTTCTTGAACCGCCGATAATGAAATAATTCCCTGCTTCGACGATCGTGTTCCCAACTTCATTAAATTTCAATCCATGATTGTGCATCCATATTGAATCACCTGATGAGCTTGCTTTTGCAACAAATAAATCTGTATTGTTTTCCGAGACTTTTGAATAACCTGTTATTACCAAATCCTGATTATCAAGCACTAAAATATCATTGGCTTCATCATCAAGTTTGTCACCAAAACTATTTGTCCATAAAATATCTCCTTCATTATCAATCTGAATCAGATAAATTTGCTTAGGTGCCGTTGTTGTTTGTTTTGTGCTACCGGCAATGATATAACCTGCATTATTTTTTTTGATCGCATATCCAAAATCATCGTAATTGTCTCCATACACCTTTATCGGACCAATGGTATTCCCAAACATATCTGTTCTTATAATACAAATGTCCTGACGTCTGTTCAAATTTTCAATATTTCCCAAAACAATGTACCCGCCATCATCAGCGGCCAAAACCTGAATGCCGTCATAGGGTTTGTCACCACCAAAATATTTAATAAATGTTTCAGCCTGACCAGAGTAAAATTCCTCTTTATCGCATGAATAGATAACAAATAAGACCAAGACGAGTAATAGCTTAAAATATTTCATAATGAGAAATTAAAATCTGTTCTTTTTTGATTGATAGATAGAAAGATAATATCCAAAACTTATACTCAGGTGATCGAGCATGTAATTATTATCCAAATAATAGTACCTCGACCAAAAACGCTCAAATTCATACCGGTTGTTCACCTTAACCACATTGTTCAATCCAACATGATACCTGAAATCCAATATTAAATACCCTCTTGGTATCTTATATTCAAATCCCAATCCACCAAGAGCAGCGTATGTTATTTGTTCCCTTTGCTTACTAATATCTGTAAGACTTTCTGAGATTGCTTCAGTGCCAACTTGGGTCCTTTGTGGAGAAAGAGAGTTTTCAGTCGTAAAACTTATCATTCCTCCCAAACGTACAAAATAGCTGAAATTGCCTTTCCCGAATTCATAAGTAAAACTTAAGGGAACATCAACCTTCTTCATACTCTCCTTAACGGTTATTTCGGTAAAACTTCTGGAAGCTCCATTAACAAGCTGGACTGAGCCCTTTTCAACAAGAGTGAAGTTCTGCCAACTGTATATGGCATCAATATTAATATTTACTGATTTCCACAAATTCCTGCTAACACCAAGTCCAATATGAAATCCAACTCCAGTTTTATCACGAAATTCAGACTGTGATTGATCAAGCGTTGAGTAGAGTTCTGTAATCCTTGGATTTGTGAAATTTGGTCCGAAAAATAAATTTAAGGAATAGAACGAAGAGGTCTTGTAGGATTCCAGCAGGTACACAAATTCAACCGGATCATTAGGCATTACTTCATATTCCGGAAATTTTTTCAGAAAATCATCCATCATTCTTTCCGCTTCAAACTGATCATCATCAAATAAATAGGTGAGAATTATCAATTTATATGCCTCAATTCTTTGGGCGCGGGTAAATCCGGATTCCATGCATCCGGATAACAATTCCGGGATTTCATCAATAAGCCCTGATTCATAAAGCTCTTTCGCTTCTCTTAAAGTATTCAGACAACTTTTTTGGGCCTTCACCTCCAGGGTTGAAAGAACAATAAAAAAAAGGAGTATGAGATTAAATATTTTCATTGTAACGATTTTTTTTCTTCCTATATTGATTGCCATGCAATCAAAATAATTCTTCAATTTATTCAAGATTTGGACATGTTTTCATATATGGTACATCCATTCCTACATATATATCCCACTCCTGATCAGTAAAATTCCTTGTTGCAAATCTACAAATTTCATCAGCCAAATATTTGGTTCTGGTTGGCCAATAAAAAATCTCACCCTTCTCACTGGATGTAACCAGGGTTTTTCCATCAGGGCTAAATGCAATGGCAAACACCCATGATTCGTGTTCTGTAATTATAATCGGACTTTCTGAAAAATTTAAAGCATTCCATATCCTGACGGTCCCATCAAAACTTGATGAGGCAATTTGTGAATTATCCGGACTGTATTCAATATCCAGAACCCTGGTTGAATGGCCTTTAACCTGCGACAATCTTTTGCCTGTCTTAAGATCAACCACAATTAAATTTCCTGATTTATCACCCATTACCAATCTTGAACCGCTCTTATTAATATCAATTGCGTTAATACTATTTCCTTTATTATCATAGATCATATTCGATTCGCCACTGGAAATTTTCCATCGAATTAACTTTCCATCGTCTGTTCCACCATAAACAAAATTTCCATCTCTGGAAACACAAATGGTTCTAATCCTTGTAGGATGTGTTGCGATAGTTTTCTTCTCTCCCGTTAAAAGATTCCAATAAATAATTGACTTGTCACTACCAACGGATATTAGAATATCTTTCCCATCAATAAATTTCAGATCCACAACCGAACCTCTATGTCCTTCTTTTATTTGTGGGGTATTGGCAGCCTGATTCAAATTAAATACCTGAATGGTTGAGGTACCGGTACCACAAGCAAGCCACCTGCCATTTGAACTAATGGAAAGGCTACGGTTAGAAAAATTATTATCCTGCAAAATCATTGAACTGGAAGAGCTCTTGTTCAAGTCCCATTTAATTATTTTTCCATCGGCACCAGAGCTATAGAAGATATCCCCGGAAGGGAGAAAAGATAAAGAACGCACTGCTCCTTCATGTCCACTGAAAGAATTGTAATTTTTTCCTTTAACAGCTACAAAAACACTATATAAACCCTGGTATATATCAGGTTGATTTTTACCTCCGTTATATTCCAAATTAAATTTATACGCCTGGTAAGCAAGCAATGCCTTCAGACTCTTGTTTGAAACCTGTGTAGCCTTAATGGCCATTGTTTGTGCAGTAGTGGTCATACGCTTTCTAAGCTCTACTGCTTTTGCCTGTTCAGCAAGAGTTTGATCTTCAATCGCTTGTTGCGCTGTTCTTTGAGCCTGTTGGCTTTCAAGTTGTGCCTGTTGAGTTGTTTTTTCCAATTTAACACTATATTGAGTTGCTTCATCAGCACGGTCAAATGCAACTTCTGCTTCTTCTTTCACTTCACGAAGCTGAAGCAAGGCCATCATTTCTGATTTTTCGGCTGAATCTTTTTGAATCATGGCGCGTAGACGTTCCACTTCGAAAACATCCTTCTCTTCAACTGCAACGTTTTTTTCCTGTTCCATGAAAGCAGCAAATTTCTCAGCCTGACCCTTCAGCTCCATTGCTTCCCTTCTCTTATTTAATGCATAAGACATCAAACCCATGAAAAGCAAGGCTGTAATTCCCATAAACATAGCAAACCTTCTTGTCCTGTTAAGGGTTCTGCGTTGCAGTTTAATTTTATTTTGCTCCTCCTGGAGAAATTTTTTCTCACTTGCATCAAGAAAAACCATTACTTTTTCAAATGCCGGGTTGTATTTTTTAGCCCATGCAAGTGAAGGTTGCTGAGTTTTTTTCCAGTTAAGAGCGAGTTGTAAATCAGGAGGCCGCCATAAGCCTGTCTTTCCAATCTGATAAAGGGAAGATGCCTCCGACAAGCGCAAATACATTTGAACAGCATTAGTCTCCTCTTCCACCCATCCTTTCAATCTATCCCATACCCTCATCAAACTTTCGTGCGAAATGTCAATAACAGTATTCTCTGTAAGTTCAATATTTTCAGCTGGTGTTACAAATGATTTTCCTCTTGATCGGAATACATTCACAACTTCTTCTACATCTTCAATTCTTGCCTGGGCTACATCAGCAAGTTCCCTAATCGTTGCAGGATGTCTTATACCCTTATTGTCTGAACTTTTCTCTGTAAGGGTTTTAAACATACTTTTACATATCCTTTTCCCTTCTTCTGAAAGTATTTCATATGCTTCATTTGCATGCATGGATAATGCATTCTCCATCTTTCCTGCTGCTTCATAATCGCGCAGCCTGATGGGAGTTCCGGGTTCATTGTATTTCTTCCAAAATTCCCAGGTACGCATCATTGAATGCTGCAATACCGGCAATTGGTCTGTTCCTTCTACAATAGAATTTAGAATTTGCTGATTCAATTGAGGATCGATTTCGGCCTGTGCTACCGCTACCGGACCAAGAATTGCCTGTGAAAAGTCTTCACGAGTCATTTGAGGTACCAGAAAATTACTTTCATTGATTAAGCTGGTTAATTCCTGGAAATGACTGCACTCACCAATGAAGTCTGACCGCATTGTGATAACCAAATAAATTGGCAATTTACGCTGATGAACTGCATTTACCAGCAGTTTAATAAAAGCTTCAGTCTCATTTACTGTAGTAAGGGTATTATCCCTGTTTTCTTTAAACCTGAAAAGCTCCTCAAACTGGTCAATAATCAGTAAAAGATTTTCTCCTTTTTTCAGCCCCATTTGTGATACAGCATCTGCTAAACCATGAAAACTTCTTCTTAATAAGGCATAGACAATATTCCTTGATAAATCCTTAGTTTTTGAATCTGAGTGCTTATTCTGAGATTCCGAGTCTGCAATTGCCTCCGCAAGATTTCTAACAGGCTGGTTCCCCGGACGTGTAGCAATAATCCTCCAATCAGAACCTGAGCCCACAATAAAACCTCCATAAAGAATGGGTACAAGCCCACAGTATATTAATGAAGACTTACCGCTGCCGGAAGCTCCTGTAACAGCCGCAAAGTGATTGTAGGCAAGATATTCAAGTATTACCTCACTTTGTCCTCCACGACCAAAGAACAAATGGCTTTCTTCAATTCCAAATGCACGCAATCCTGGAAATGGATTATTCTGCTCATTTAAACTATATGTTGCCTGTACCTTATTTGTGATCATTCGGAAATCAGTTTTTGTAAAATCAGATCTGCATCAGGATTTTCATCATTTAATATCTCAACCGGCGACTTGATCATTTTAATCAATTCCGGATCAGGTTTTATTTTCGATACTATAACTATCTTCTTAAATGGCTCTTTTTTACCTATTCCCGGCGCTTTAATAATATCGCGAAGCTTACTCCTAAGCCAGTATTCATTTGAATTTCGTTGATAAATAATTAGCCCGTCACACAAGCGAAGAGCTTGCAAATGTCTAGTGTAAATTCCTGTTTGTTCCTGATAATCCATTGTAAATACTCGTAGTCCGGAAAGCGCCAGTGTAGAATATAAATGCTCCATCTCTTCTGAAGCATTCTCTTCTCCTAATAAATAAATCCTTGAAATATTTTCATACTCAGGTTGTTCAATGTGGTTTGTTATTTCTAGTTTTTCAGATAAGATAGTTTTAAAAGTTTCCAGAGGACTCTCGATAATTTCAGTATTTACTTCAGCCTCATCTCTTCTAAGTCTTTTAAGATACAATGCCTGTCTCTGATCTGAAACCTTAGCATTCTGAGGGATCCATATCAATCTTTGGAATGAATTGTTCTCACTTGATTCCTGGAACTCTTTAATAATCTGGTTTTGAAAATCTTGCATTGAATATTTCGATCCTTTCAAAATACTTCCGTATTGAGTCCCCATTAACTGAACAGAAAAATCTGTTTTTTTAAGATTTGTAAGCATCGCCTCTTTAAACTCTCCGCTCGTACCAGGAAAATTCAAATTTGGCAATACCTCAATTCCCATATTCTGCAATTCTCTTCTTATTTCATCACGGGAATGCTCCTGATCATATGAAGTCAGTCCAAGATAAACATAACGTACTTCTTCATCTTCATTTGCCTTAAGGCTCATATTCTTTATGCTTCTGAATATGTCGTAGGCAAGATCAAGAATCTTGCTGTAGATTATTCCAGATTTGTCGTCAGAATCAAAATCAAGACTACGAATTTTGCGATTGTATGCATTTATAGTATAAAAATTGTACGATAAAAGTTGTTCCAGAGAATCAGGTTTTAAAGCATTTTTTGGGGCCTCAAGGCATATTTTAAAAATCTTGTTGAATCCTTTTATCAAATCAACCTGTTCCAGCCCAACTTTATCGCATACTTCCAATAATTCATTTTTATAATCAGTGTCTACTTCAAAAATTGAATGCGTAAAAAAGACAAATAATGATGAAGATGAAATGAACTCACTGTATGCCATGTCACTAAAATCCTTTCCTTTCACTACAAAACTAACTTCACGTCCCATAATACGATTAAGGATAGCTTGCAAATTCTCAGAAAAAGAATCTATAAGGTTCAGTAACTTATCCTCTGATTTAACCAGACTGTAAGGATATGTAATGTATATATCGTACTTTTTATTCATAGTATTTTACCCAGCAAGTTTAAACTGTTCAACACAATTCAATACACAGTTAGCCATCTCTGCATTATCAAATAATAACATTTCTATAGCTTGACTATCAATCGTTAAAATTCTTCCTCCATCCACAAATTCAATTTTTGTAATTCCGGAATTCATTAACAAATTCGCATACAATAATTCTGGTGAGTCTTCTGTACCAGAACTTTCATACCCATTTTCAAATTTAATGGTGCCCGATAATATTATAAACAATGCATAATCTTCTAAACTTTTACTCAGATCAATTACTTGACCGGAATCCATGCTTACTTCCTGGAATAGTTGTGCCAATTGAATCAGAGTTCCTTCTCCCAATTCAGACAGTTTATCAATGTTTCTGAAAAGATTAAATTTTTCAACCAATAACAATCTATTCCCTTGTTCAATCTCTGTAAATGTTTCCATCAATTCAAACTGAATATCTGAATCAAGTCTGCCCAGTACATTCCTAAACAAGTTTCCATCCTTCTTATATACAATCATTGAAGCTACCTCCCTGAGTAATCTGTTTGGATGAAACATATTTGATACCAATTCTTCATTCACCTCGAAGTCAGGAATTTCCAGGGCCAACTCCATTGCACAAACCCTTGGATAAATTGAAAGCTGATTGTAATTCCTGGTAAGAATTTGCGATATCATTTCTTCATTAGATAAATTCTCTATCGGGAAGTAATATTGTAATCTTTTAACTTTTTCTTCTGCTGAGATATTTTCCAGTATTGGGAAAAGGACTGGTTTAATGTCTTCATAAACAAAATGATCCATCATTTCAATGGCATGACTAATATCTGCCCTGGATCCTCTTTCTATCAATTCTCTGATTTCTCTAATGGTTCTTTCATTATATGCCAATGAAAGCAAATCAAAAAGCATACTATAATTTAAGCTTATTTCATTATCAAAAGCAAGTTTAAGATTGGAATATTCATCGGTATCTGGCAAAGAAGTAGTAATAAGATAATTCCACCCTATAACATTAATGAAACGAACAAGAATATTGAGAATTTTATGGACATTTAATGAACTGGCCTGAAAATTAGATTCGTGCAAAGCACTTATTGTTGCATCGGTAACAATTTTACTCTGATTCTCAAGTTTGCCTAAAAGAAGCTCAATGGCCCTTTCTGAACCTATTTTCCCATAAATTCTTATAGCCCTTGAAAGCAGTTTATCATCTGTATTTGGATCAAGGAAAAGTCGTTCCAGGTATTCTAAAGCAGGATTCCCAATTTCGATCAAAGCTTCAAATGCATAAGCATGATATCGGGGAGAACTTAGAAATTCTATAAGAATGTAACTATGATCAGCATTACACATTCTGGCCATTGCTTTTACAGCCGCAATTTTTACATCAGGTTCAAACTCCCGGGTAAGGTTAACCAATGCTGAGGTATAGGTTATATCTCCTCTTGCTCCAATTATTTCAGCTGCAAGAACTCGTTTTTTTACGTCTCTGTTATTCACCAGTTTCTCCAAGTCTATTCCTAATGAAAGCATTTTGTTTCGCTCTTCGAATTTTTTAATGATCGCTTTTAGAAGTTCTTCAGATTCAGCAGAAGAAGGCTTTGTGCTTTTTAAATCAGGTAAAAGTTGAAGCAGCGATTCTTCTTCTATACATTTCAATACATAATTCTGAATGATCGGTTGAGGATTGGCCAACATTCTTTGAAGACTCCTTTCGTAAGCCAATGGCTCAATTTGAGCTGACAACTTCATAGCATTAATTACTTTTAAAGGATCCTCTCCTACCAAAATTTTTCGAATTTTTTGAGCATAAGATTCTCTTAAATGATCGTCAGAATGTTTAACACGCAATTTTCTGTAAGTATCATTTAATGCTTGTTTGTATGACTTTATTAGTCTTACTGCAAAAAACAGCCAGAGGGGTACCAGCAAAAGAGATGCTAAAAATATGCTATATACAATGAATAATTTAAAACCTGACAATGCATAAATTATAAAACCGGCTGCAACCATTCCCAGCATTACAACTGTTCCTTCAATTCTGGGAATAATCACCTGAAGAAAACGAATATCCAATGTTCTGTAAAGAGTCTTGTATGATGGATTTTGAATAATAAGCTTACTAGCTTCATAAATGGCTTTATTCGCTCCCATTAAAATAATGAATAAGGTGATGATTTCGTTCCCCACAATCAGTTTGCGAAGAATAAAATTAAAAAGAATGGTTATTAGAATAAATATTCCGAGGCCCAAAGGAATTAAAACCAAACTATATGGAGAATCATAGGAATACAATATCTTTCGTATCAAAAACCTATCAACAATAAGGATCAGGAAGAACATAAACGCAATAAAAGTTGCGTAAAACATTGACAGCTTTTCAATTTCTACAAATCTGATTTGAATAAGACTAATAAAACCAAAATGAAGAAAAAATCCTATCAAGGATGAAAGAAAAGCAAATATAAACAGCTCTCGTGTGTACTTCGTAGACAGTATAAGGAATGAAGACTTAGCAGGAACAAATTGATCTTTCTTATGAGAATATCCTTTATTCAATCTATGCGCAATATTTATGGGAAATTGAAACACAAATAACAGGATAGCTGCCATAACTGCAATAAAGGGAATAATTAAAAAATTTAGTTTGAATAGATACAAAGTAAAACCAACAAATACTCCACCTGCAATCATCCCCAACATAAACCCAATATCAGTAATAGGCAATATCCGTCGGGATTGATAAGGGTGCAAAATTTTTCTGAGGAACCGCCAGAAATTCAGCATAGCTAGTAAATTCACAGGGAACATTAAAACAATGCCGAAAAAGGCTGCCTTTGAAGTAAGCGCAGGTACAAAGTAGGCAATATAAATAAGGGTTGAGCCTAATACTATTGATAGATTAATAAAATTGAATAGCTTTATAGAAATGCGTTTGTAAGCAAGAGAATAAATATGAAACATTATCACTCCAAGAATTCCTGAAAAAATAAACACAAGTGCTAAGTCTTTCTGTTCCCAATGCTTAAAAAACATTGAATGCGCTGCAATATCAAAAGTACATAAGAAAATACCCAGGAAAAAAGAGGATAAAAACAGGAGCAAAGTTAGGCCAGCTTCCTGTCTTCTAATATTGGATTTTCTGAGCAGTGAAGAATACATTTGGTTGATCGTCTTCTGAAGGTTTGATAATTAATTGTAACTACTTAAAAAATAGAATGATAAAAATAAGAAACATTTCCAATCTATTAAATTTCCTTATCATACGGATTTATATATTTACCACACAAAATGATACAGTCATGTAATTTTTTTTTAAACACCCCTAAACCGATCTCTTTTTCTACTGTTCTAGCTAACAAAAGAGATGAAAATTCATGCTCCAGAATAATAGAGATATTTCAGATAAATACAAGAGTAGAAGAGAATTTGTTTTCCTCCTTTTGGCAGGTTTGTTTATTGGCACTTTGGCCATGCTAAATATTCTTGGAATTACTCGTTTAATTGATCTGAGTTTTAACATTTTTGGTACAATTGTATCGTTTAGGGTTTTCGTCGGAATACTTTCTTATCCACTAAGCTTTTTATGTACCGATTTTATTAGCGAACTCTAAGGAAAGAAAAGGGCTACAAACATAGTCTGGATTGGTTTTATACTGAATCTCCGGGCAATTTTTATTCTATGGATTGGAGGAATTCTTCCTCCCGTGCCTGCAATGGATCCTAAAACCGGACTGCCTTTTGAAGGAGATGCCAAATTCTTATTCTATCAACTGAGAACCTATACATTCTCAGCCACATTTGCCCCCATGATTGCATATCTGACCGCTCAATTTGTTGATGTGCATATTTTCCACTTTTTAAAAAATCTCTTCCGATAAAAAATTGTGGTTAAGAAATAACGGTTCTACCTTAACAAGTCAATTGGTTGATTCTTTGTTAGTTGTGTTAATTACCTTTTTATTAACAAATGCTATTCAAATCCCTGCAGGATACACCACTTTTGGATTTTTATCTATCCTAATTATTTCGAATTATACTTTTAAAGTGGTGGCAGCTCTGTTTGATACAATCCCATTTTTATATCGGAGTGAAATTTTTGTCAAAGTATCTTGACATAGATCCGTTGAAAGAATACAAAGAAAATATCAGATAAGGTCAATGAACTAATCATTGTCAGAATGTATAGCATCAACAATTTTTTCAACTGTAAGGTTCTTTCCTTCAATGCAATATTTTGCTCTCAAATAATGATGTTCGCAACGATCTCTAATATCCTCAACGTAATGACGTAATTCCTCATCACTTTTATTTAAAACTATGGGGCGATCTTTTGTGGCATACTTCAAACGGCTGACCAGCGTATCATTATCAAGATGGATATATATAACCTCACCGTAATTTTCAATCAGATTCATGTTATCACAATGACAAGGCGCTCCCCCTCCGAGGGAAACAACCAAATTATCCCTTTTAACAACCTCTTTCAATGCTTCCCATTCTTTAATCCGAAAAGGTTCATCTCCAAGTTCAGAATATAAGTTCGGAATAGTTTTCGCTTCACGTTCTTCAATCACATCATCAAGATCAACGAACTCCATGTTTAGGCGTTTTGCCAACTTTTTACCTATAGAGGTTTTGCCGCTATTTTTATATCCGATGATAAAGTATCTCAATTTCTTAGCAATTATTTCAGGAGATTAACAAATCTATTTTTTCAAAGTTCAAATTTACTCAAGAACCTATCCAAAAAAACTCTGTGGTTCTCAAAGATTTCTCTGTGAAACTCTGTGGTTCATAAATTTATTAATTGCCACAGAGGTACACAAAGAGAAAAAAGAGTTACACAGAGATTCAATTGGATAAACTTTTTCATAGAAGCCTGATGATTGCCTCTGTTTTCATAGTCAAAATTAACTGTCTCCTATTTTTTAGGTTTCATAGCCTGATAAGCAACATGTTGCATATAGTTGTCAAGAACAATCAATGCTGTCTGTGCTTCTACAACCGGCCACATCCTTGCCACAATTGTAGGATCACGCCGAGTTACAGCAGCCATATCTTTGTTTTCAAGACTTACTTTATCGATTGTAACCTGAGGTTTGGCAATAGTTGGAGTTGGTTTAACAACAACACGAGCCACGATATTCTGTCCTGTAGTAAGCCCACCGGTAATT
>CAYWBC010000106.1:6911-12150 GCA_964456285.1 uncultured Bacteroidales bacterium | reverse complement strand
TTTGTTTTTCAAGCGTATTCGATTAGGTGCTTTTTAATCATCGACAGTAACATTTCGGTCTGAATTGGTTTGCTTATATAGTCATTTAAGTAAAACTCCAGGGCTTTTTGTCTATCGGCCTCAGATGCATAGGCAGTTTGGACAATTATTTTTATACCTGGTTGAATCTGTCTTATTTGACTTGAAACTTCATAACCATCGATATCGGGTAATGCTATATCCATTAATACCAGGTCGATACTATGATTCGTAACCAATTCAATCGCTTTTTTGCCAGTACTGGCTGAAAGTATTTTTGATCCTTTATTACTAATAATTTCCCGGATATAATCGGCACTATAGGTATCATCTTCTACTACAAGAATTGTTTTATTATGAAAAATTAAATCATTGCTTTGATTCATTACTGAACCAATTTTAGGTTTTGGATTTGATATTCTATAAGGACAAGTAAATGAAAACGTACTGCCTTTCCCAGGTTCCGATTCAAGAAATATTTCACCCCCGAGCATCTCCACCAATTCCTTGGTTATAGCCAAACCCAGACCAGTTCCTCCAACAGACAGATTTTCATTATGTTTTAATTGAACAAAGCGTTCGAAACACTTATTCTGTTGATCAGGAGTTATGCCAATCCCCGTGTCGGAAACATAAAACATAAGTTTGTTATCAGTAAGATTACAGCCAACTGTAACTTGACCCTTTATAATAAATTTAAAGGCATTGGTAATGAGATTTACAAATATTTGTTTAAGCTTACCTTTGTCGGTTATAATATTCAAATTTTCGAGATTGCAATTCACCTTCAAACGAAATTGTATATGTTGTTTGCTATTGTTTTTCTTATACTCTATAAATTGAGAAGAGAGCTCTTTAAATAATTCATCTATGTTACAATTGCCCATATATATGGGCAATTGACCCGATTCAATTTTTGCAATATCGAGAAGGTCATTGATGATTTCAAGTAAATCGTTGCTCCGCTGGTCAATTATTTTTGAATATTTTTCGAGCTTTGCCTTATCCATGTGGTTTTCAACCAATAAGCTGGAAAAACCTTTAATTGCATTTAAAGGGGTACGTATTTCGTGCGACATATTGTTTAAAAAAGCTGTTTTGAGGCGATCACATTCCTGTGCCTTCTCTTTGGCTATTTTAAGATCGATTTCCATTAATTTACGCTCCGAGATATCTATCGCAGCCAAATAACACAAATTTTCATTTTTCATAACAATGCCCGACAAGTAAACATAAACCACTGGTTTACCATTCGATGACAGTGCTACTTCACAGGTTTCCAGCCTATTTGTCCTAAAAGTATTCTCGAAAAAATGATTAAAATCTGCTTTTGTATTATTGGATACAAAAAAACCAAAACGTGAATGAATCAGACTGGAGCGCTCTTTGCCCAACATTTTGGCACCCATAAGGTTTAACTCAACAATATTTCCTTCTTTGGAAATTGTGAAAAATCCTACCGGTGCAAAATCAAATAATCGGGTATATCTTAGGGCGGCATATCCAGACTCTTCTTTAGCTCTCTTGAGTTCTTCTTGTTGTAATTCGAGCTCGATTTGGTGAACCAGCAACTCGTGTATAAGCTTCAGATTGTCGTCCTCGTAATGTGTCTGATTCCTTTTTGAATGCTTGTTTTTTAACAAGTCTTCAGCTTCTTTGCGAAGATTGTTGGTTGAATCCTTTTTAGCCAATTTTGTCATGACAATAACGTGTTTTATTAATATCTAATTTCACTCAAAAAAAGTGACTTTTTAGTCTCCTTTTCCCGATTGAAGAGCGTCGTTAACTTTTTTAAGTTCCATTTCCAATTCTTTAAGAGCAGTAATGTCGCTGAAGGTAATAACCAAACCATCAATTCGATCATCGAGCGTACGGTAGGGCATAATACGCGCATTAAACCATATACCTGTACTAGTTCTAATAGCGGTTTCTATCGATGAAAGCGATTTTAATACCTGTTGGGCATGGGTTTCAATTTCCGGATAATCTAAATTGGTAACCAAATCGGTAAAAGGTCGGCCAATATCTGTTTTTCGCAATTTAAAAATATTGGTGACGGTGTCAGTATATCTACGAATATTTAAATCCCGATCGAGAAAAAGTGTTGCAATTTCAGTACTATTGAGCAAATTTTTCATATCGTTGCTTGCCAACATCAGCTCATTCACCTTGCTTTGGAGCTCTATATTTACTGTTTGAAGTTCTTCGTTCAGGCTTTGCATTTCTTCTTTTGAAGTAGTAAGTTCTTCGTTAGTAGATTGAAGTTCTTCATTGGTCGATTGCAATTCTTCGTTTGTGGATTTGAGTTCTTCCTGAGAGGTCTGCATTTCTTCACGCGAACTTTGCAAATCCTCGTAACTTCGCTGCAGTTCAAGTTCCAATTCTTTTTCCCTTGTATTTGAACCACTTTTACTTTTGACGGTTTTATGTGATTGAGAATGGATTTGTTCCGTTACATCTGTAAATATTACCATTACCATATCACGGATTTTAGCCGGTTTTTCTATTCGCTGAATGGTAACATCAACAAAAGGAGGGCTTCCATTTGTTTCAATATTTATATTTCGCAGGATTACCGGTTCGAAGCTCTGCATGGCTTTCCGAAAAGCACCGGGCAACTCGTGGCGCAATCCTTCGCGTGCCATTGCATAAATGTTCCAGTTTGCTTTACCTGCAACCGGTTCGAGATATTTACCAGTTCGCCCCGTAATGTAAATGATATCGCCATTAGAATTGACCAAAACACTTGCCGGGGCATAATTCTGCAGTAAAATTTGATCGGCGATGCTTTGAATGTTTTCAATCACTTTTGAAGGTATTCTTTTTTCTATTTCAGTAGATTTATGATGGTAAAACGGACCAGAGAGATCAGCAAGATCATAAGGATTTAGATTCCCGGTGCGCTTGAATATTTTTAATTTATTATCTAAGTCAGAAAAGCCATCTTCTAAATTACCCAAATTTTCTGATATACCAAGTACCATTATTCCATCGACTTTAATGCTATAATGAAATATAGAGATAAGGCGTTTCTGCAATGCAGGTTCCAAATATATGAGCATATTCCTACAGAAAAGAATATCGAGCTTTGTAAATGGCGGATCTTTTATTACGTTTTGAGGTGCGAAAACTATCATTTCTCGTATTGAATTTTTGATTCGATAGCCATCAGCATCAATAGAAAAGAATTTACTAAGCTGTTCAGGGGAAACATCATTAACAATATTTGAAGGGAAAACACCTTTTCGTGCCTTTTCAATTGCATCAAGGTCGAGATCGGTGGCAAATATTTGTAAAATCAGGTTATTGTGATTCTTGGTTTTTTCAATAACCTCTTTAAAAACAATAGCCAGCGAATAGGCTTCTTCTCCGGTTGAACAACCTGTTACCCATGCCCGTATTACATAACCGACTGGCAAGTTCTTAATCAATTCAGGAATAAATTTTTCCCTAAGGTTTTTCCATACATTGGAATCGCGGAAAAAGCTTGTAACGCCAATTAACAACTCTTTGAAAAGTATTTCACCCTCCTGTGGGTTTTCTTGTAAATAGCGCACATAGTCCTGTATTTTTGCAATCTGATGAACGCTCTTACGACGTTCGATGCGACGAATTAAGGTGGTCCTTTTGTAGAGAGAAAAGTCGTGTCCGGCAAATTCGCGAAGCAGGATGATAACTTTATCAATACTGCTTTTGCTTTTATTGTCAATTTGGGAATCTGTTTTATGTTCAGGAATAAACTTCAATAAATCTATTAATTTGACAGGTAATTCCTCAGCAGGAGCAATTATGTCGGCAGTTACGGTATTGATTGCGCTATGGGGCATACCATCGAATTTGGCTGTCGAAGGATCTTGAACCAATACAATACCATTTTTTTCCTTGATGGCTTTAATTCCAAGGCTACCATCCGAACCCATTCCAGAAAGAATAATCCCAATGCTAGCTTCCTGCCTGTCGTCGGCTAATGCCCTAAAAAAGATATCGATAGGTAATCGGAGCCCCCTGGATTCGACGGGCTCAAACAAATGCAATGCCCCATTAAGAATAGATAGACTTTTATTTGGCGGGATCACATATACATTATTCGGTTTTACCTCTTGTCGATCTCTTGCCTGATGAACCTTCATCGACGATATTCGTTGCAACAACTCTGGCATAATACCAACATGTGTAGGATCGAGGTGCTGGATGACGACAAATGCCATTCCGCTATCGACAGGCATTTTACCAAAAAACTGTTCCAATGCTTCCAGTCCACCAGCTGAAGCACCAACACCTACAATTGGAAACTGATCTAATTTAGTTTTAGATGAGTTTTTATCCTTTGCCGTCTTAACTTTTCGGGGCATTTTGGGCTGATCGATAATTGTTAATAACTTAAAACATAATAAATTTACGCTTTATTTGGGAGAAATCTTTATCAATTCAGGAAAAAGTTCTGCTCTATATTTACGGTGGTTAGTTAGTAGTGGATAGTAGTTAGTAGTTAGTAGTTAGTAGTTAGTATTCAGCAATCAAATGATTATAACTTCACCCTACATACAAGGGGTGAGATATCAATAACTCCGGGCAACGCCCGGGAAAAACAACAGACATATGAAAAGTGTTTCAACTACCAGTCCCTTCATTACTCTAACTTACCATAAAACGCAACGACAATTTCATTAGAATAGAAGGCATAAGATAGAATTCAAAAGAAGGAGTATCGTGATTGTATTTCAGCGTCCAGGTTATTAAAACCTAACTCCGAAGGGGTGAACCATCAATAACCCCGGGCAATGCAGGGTATAAATACAGAGATACCAAAGTGATTCAACTACCAGTCCCTTCATTGATCCAACTTTCCATGAAACGCAACTAACAATTCCATTAGAATAACATTAGACAAAATTAGATAGTCTGCTGAAAGACATAGAAAGACTACTGACATACCTAAATGAATCCCTGAAGAATTTAAAAAGACTTTTGCAAGACATCGAAAGATTTCCCGCAGACATAGAAAGACTTCCCGCAGACATAGAATCACTTTCAACAGATTTAGATGGAATTCTTGCAAACTTAGAAAGACTACCCGCAGACTTAGAATCACTTTCAGCAGACTTAGATAGACTTCTTGCAGACTTAGAAAGACTCCCCGCAGACTTAGAATCACTTTCAGCAGACTTAGATGGAATTCTTGCAAACTTAGAAAGACTACCCGCAGACTTAGAATCACTTT
>CAYWBC010000106.1:4117-6811 GCA_964456285.1 uncultured Bacteroidales bacterium | reverse complement strand
TTGCAGACTTAGAAAGACTCCCCGCAGACTTAGAATCACTTTCAGCAGACTTAGAATCACTTTCAGCAGACTTAGAATCACTTTCAGCAGACTTAGAATCACTTTCAGCAGACTTAGATGGACTTATGACAAAAATTGAAATCCATATATAAAAAACCAATGCAACAATTTTTTTACAAAAATGCCAGATGAATAGCTGCAGCAAAAAATTATTACTTATTTTTAATCGCAATCAGAGCATAAAATAATTGATCTACACATGAAAAACTACTTCACCTTTTCATTCATTCTTAGCCTTGCACTTTTCTGTGTTAAATGCAACAAGAGTCAACTTGTAGAAATAACTAATACCGGAAATGATTATGTAAGCTTATCTATTCATGGTCACGAGAATGTCAATCCAATACACATTTTATCCGGTAAAACTGAAGGAGCCATATACTTTGAAACTGATGAAGGCAAAACCTGGTTAGGGGGTGATCCTGATGAAATCATTTCCAAAGCAAATGAATTCAAAGCCAAATGGGTAATTGAGGAAAGAACGATAGTTGTCGATTTTAAGTTGGATAATGGAAAATGTCAATTCTCCTTCCTTACTCAACCAAATGCTGATATTCTTAAATGGGGAATTCAGATATCAGCTACTGAAGAAGAATATTTCACTGGTCTGTTTGAACGTGTTGTAGATGGAGATCAGAAAGAATCATGGAAAGAAGGTATTACAGAAGCAATGAATTTACGAGGACAGGATATTGATATGATAATAAAACCTACACTTTCAATGTATTGTCCATTCTATCTTTCATCCAATGGGTATGGCCTTTTTATTAATGGCACATGGCCGGGACATTATGATATTTGCAAAACAGATCCGGGATTGGTGAAAATTGATTTTGAAGGGCCATCATTAAGTGGAATATTTTATTTTTCTGATCATCCTGCCGAAATTGTCAAAGCACATTCACTTCATGTAGGTCCAACAATAATACCTCCCGAATGGGCATTTTTCCCCTGGAGATGGAGAGACAATCATACAAATAGTAATACATATTATGATGGATCTCCGGCAAATGTCCCATACAATAGTGAGCTTGTAGAAGATGTTTTGATGATGCAGGCACTGGATATACCCTGTGGTGTCTATTGGGTTGACAGACCATGGGCTTTAGGCAAACTTGGCTATGCAGATTTTGAGTGGAACCCGGAACAATTCCCTGAAGCTGAAAATATGATTGAATGGCTTCATTCAAACAACATGAAGTTTCTTTTGTGGATAGCGCCGTGGGTTACCGGAAATATGAAAACTGAGGCGGAACAGAATGGATATGCACAAGCTATGAAAAACACTCATCATAATATTGATTCATCCAAGGTAGCTCTGCTTGATTTCACTAACCCGGAAGCATGCAAGTGGTGGCAAACCAATGGAATTGAAAAAATGCTCAAACAAGGTGTTGATGGATTTAAGCTTGACAGAGCAGAAGAAACAGTTCCTGAAACAAGAGACATTTTATTATCTGATGGCAGAACTGCCCGAGAAGTGAGAAATGAATATCCTGTTTTGTATGTGAAAACGGTGAATGAAAGCTGCAAGAAAATACATGGCGATGATTTTGTGTTAATTCCCCGGGCAGGATACACTGGTAGTTCAAGATATAGTGGATTCTGGGGAGGCGATATTGGATCACCACCTGAAGGCTTGCGTGCAGCAATTATTGCACTTCAACGCTGCGCAATCATGGGATATCCAATCTGGGGATCAGACATTGGAGGATACTGGCAAGCAGATTTGGATAGAGAAGTATGTGCCCGTTGGTTGGCATTTGGTTGCTTTAATCCTATAATGGAATTTGGCCCAACAGAAGACAGGGCACCATGGAATATGGATTCTGAACCACATTATGATACAACACTAATTGCCATCTGGAGAATGTATGCAAAAATTCATACAAGCCTTGCAGTATATAGTCATAATCTTGCAAAAGAGGCAAAC
The DNA here is from genome assembly GCA_964456285.1 of uncultured Bacteroidales bacterium. Lineage (GTDB taxonomy): Bacteria > Bacteroidota > Bacteroidia > Bacteroidales > UBA10428 > UBA10428. The sequence goes on along the minus strand of CAYWBC010000106.1, from coordinate 4,818 downwards.
GAAAGCGGAATGCCCGTTGCGAGGCCATTGTTTCTCGAATATCCTGAACAAAAAGAATGCTGGAGCGACTGGCAAACATTTTTATATGGTTCCGACATTCTTGTATCAGCAATATGGGAAAAAGATATTACAACACATTCCTGCTATCTGCCTGCCGGACATAGATGGAAAGATGCATGGGATACTGATAAAATATACGAAGGAGGCCAATACATTAAAATAGAAACACCTTTGCATAAAATTCCCATCTTCATTCGCGAAAATTCAGAGATTGATCTGGGAGATCTTCAGGCATTGTACCAAGAATCTTTGGAAATAGCCAAAAACAAACCTAAGCTGCAGGAACTCGAAAAGAAATTTATTTCAAATTAATAATTATATTTCGTCCGGATGTCAATACTTGTTGCTCAAATTCTGCTTCAATTCCAGCCCCCATATTAGCAAGCTTCTATATGTTGCTGGCAATTGAAATTTTATTATAATAGATTGCTCTGAAACAATTATGATAATACGGTAAAGATTTCGTAAATTCAGTAACATTGGTTTTTTATTTTAATAATCACCAGACATCGATATGAAAGAAGATTTCAGAAAGTATAAGGATTTGTTTGATACAATGGAATTAGGTGTAATTTATCAGGATGATAAAGGAAAGATAATTGAAATAAACAAAGCAGCAGCAAAAATTCTGGGATTTTCAG
>CAYWBC010000106.1:0-4017 GCA_964456285.1 uncultured Bacteroidales bacterium | reverse complement strand
CTTAAATCAAGTGAGGAAAAGTTCAGAAGATTCTTTGAGAACGAACCTGCATATTGTTATATGGTTTCGAACGAAGGCCTAATTCTGGATGCAAATAAAAGTGCCTTGAAAGTTCTTGGTTATAAAAGAAACGAGCTTATTGGAAAACCACTCATTTCAACAATTTACTCAAAAGCTTCCCGAACAAAAGCCGAGGTTCTTCATTCTAAATGGAAAGAATCTGGTAAAATCCAAAACGAAGAGCTTAATATTATTACAAAAAATGGGGAAGAGAGAACTGTTTTATTATCCGCAGATTCAATAACGGATAGTAATGGTATGATCCTTTCATCCATTTCTGTACAATGTGATATTACAGAACAGATGAAAGCAGAAGAGCAACTGAAGATAACTCATTTAGGAATTGACCATTCCCACATCGCAGTATTCCAGATAGATGATGCCGGGAATATAATCGATTCAAACAATCAGGCATGCAATAGTCTTGGTTATACATCGCGGGAGTTGAGAAAAATGAAGGTTTGGGAAGTAGATATCACTCTTAGCCAGAAAAAATGGAAAGAGCACAGAAAGAAAACACGTGTACTGGTTAATAGTACTATAGAAAGTATTCATAAAAGAAAAGATGGAACAGAATTTCCTGTTGAAATCAATATCAACTATATAGAATTTCAAAACAAGGGAATCTCTTTTTCCCTGGCCAAGGATATTAGCAAACGTAAAAAAACCGAAGAAGATTTACGGGAAAGTGAAGAAAAATTCAGACACCTGGCAGAAGAATCGCCTAACATGATCTTTATCTATCAGAATGGAAAGGTTGTTTACGCTAACAAAACCTGTGTAAAATACACCAAGTACAAGTCGGAAGAATTAACTAATGATAATTTCAATTTTCTTTCACTCATCGATAAAGATTCCCTGGAATATGTTAAATCAAAACTTAATGAACATGGTTCAGGAAAGAATATGCCTCCTTATGAATACAGGTTAGTAAGTAAAACAGGAGATAAGCTGGATGTAATTAACAGTACCAAACTAATTTTATATAAGAAGAAGCCGGCAATTTTGGGAATTGTAACTGATATTTCTGCACGTAAAAAAGCCGATACGGCCTTGCATGAAAGCGAAGAGAGATTTAGAAGAATTTTTGAAGAAGGTCAGTTTGGAATTACAATTGCCGGACCTGATTTTAAATTCACTCATGCCAATCCTGCATTCTGCAAAATGATAGGCTATACTGTTGAGGAATTAAGAAACAAAAACTATGAGGATATTACAAAAAAAAATCGGACAATGGGTGATATTGAAAGTGTACAAGCACTTAGGAAGGGGAAAAATAATCAAATAAAAATCGAAAAGGAATATGTTAAAAAGAATGGGGAAATTCTCTGGGGGAGCTTGATATCAACTGTAATTCTTGATGAAAAGAAGAATGTCCAATATTATCTGGCAATGATCCAGGATATTACGGAGCGAAAGAATACAGAAAAGGCTCTCAAAAAACAGATGAATGAATACTACGCCTTAAATGATTGTTATAAGGAACAAAATAAGGAGCTTAAGGAAAGCTTGAAGAGAATTCAAAGTTTTAATGACGAACTTGAAACAGCAAGAGCAAAAGCTGAAGAAAGTGATCATTTAAAGACAGCATTCCTCGCCAATATGAGTCATGAGATACGAACTCCTATGAACGGAATAATGGGTTTCTCAGAATTACTTAGAACAAATTATCTTGACAAATCTGATCAGGAAAGATATATTGATATCATTCAGCAAAGTGGCGAAAGAATGTTGAATATCATTAACGATTTAATTGATATATCAAAGATTGAAGCCAAACAAATGGAGATAAGGCTGGTAAAAACAGAAGTAAATACATTACTTATAAGTCTATTTACATTCTTTAAACCAGAAACAGAGAATAAACAAATTGAACTGATATTAGATCCATTTCCATCGATAAAAAACAGCCTGATAATAACCGATAAAACAAAACTCACCCAAATATTAACAAATCTTATAAAAAATTCTATTAAATATACAAATGCCGGTCAGATTAACTTTGGATATAGCTTAAAGGGAGAAAATCTTGAATTTTACATTAAAGATACCGGGATAGGAATTGAATCAGAAATACAAGACAAAATATTTGAACGATTCAGACAAGCTGATCTTTCTGCTGACAGACCTTATGAAGGGGCTGGTCTTGGCCTGTCTATATCCAAATCTTTTGTTGAAATGCTGGGAGGCAAAATATGGCTTGAATCGGCTCCAAATGAAGGTTCAACTTTCTATTTTACCATTCCTAATAGTGTATCAGGCAAGGTTGGTATTAAGAATAAAACTATAGCAACAAAAATCCTATCCTCACAAAACTTGAAGAAATCCACAATATTGGTTGCTGAAGATGATGATGCTAGTCTGTTATTTCTGCAGGAGGTACTTCTTGAATCAGAAACAAACACTCTGCATGCAAGAAATGGAGAGGAAGCAGTTCAGATGATTGACACACATCCGGAAATTAGCCTCGTCCTAATGGATATAAAGATGCCTTTAATGAATGGATTTGATGCAACCAGAAAGATAAAACAAATGAAACCAAACTTACCCGTGATTGCACAGACTGCATTCGCTTCACCACTTGATAGACAAAGATCCATTGAAGCCGGTTGCGATGATTACATTTCAAAACCCATCAACAAAGATATTTTACTTGAAATAATCAAGATGTATCTCTGATCTGCCAATTTGGCCTCACATTTATCAGACTAAGCTTCAGCGAAGCCGAAGCATTTTCTGATACAGTAAGTTTGTTTGCGTTTCATGCAAAGTAAATACAGGGAATAAACTTGGTAGTTGAAACAATTGTCTTCCTAGCATATATTTCCCGGGGTTCACCCGGGGGTATAGGAGCATAAATTATTATGGCGTAACTACCAACCATCTTCAGAATAGCGAGATTTTATGCGCCATGCGACCAATGTTTATTTATGGAGTGGCTGACAAAGTCTGTATGTATTGTCGCATACTGTACCCTGTCTCGATTTATATCAGCAGATGCTACAAAAAATATTAGCTCTCTTATTTCCCCTTTTAAAAACAGGGCTTATAAATTTACGATCCTCCAGACCTAAGCTGAAAAAAATTGCATAAGGATAAATGAACCATATACGAAAATGCTTAAATTGCATTGAACGAATAATATACTTTTCTAATAATGAATTGTATATAATCCCATCCTACTGTAGGAATAATACTCAGATTAGTTTTCTTCAAACAAAAAATTATGCTACATTTGGCCACCTGAAATAAAAAAAACATAACATATGGGTAAAGGCGATAGAAAAACAAAAAGAGGTAAAATCATAAAAGGCACTTATGGTGTTCGTAGAAGAAAGAAAAAAAATAAAGTTCAGAAATCAGCTGTAATTTCTTCTAAGAAAGCAGCCCCAAAGAAAGCAGTTGCTAAAAAGCCGGTAGAAAAAGAAGAAATAAAGCTTGAAGAAACTCTAGTACAGGAAGAAGTAGTTGAGCAACCGATAAAAGAGCAGAAGCAGAAAACTACTGCTGTTGAAGAGTCAAAAGCTAAAGAAGAAGCTAAACCAGAAGTTGATAACAAAGTTGATTTAGAGAAAGTAGCAGAATCTAAAGAAGAAGAAGAAAAAAAAGCAAAAGCACCTAAGGAAACAAAGAAAACTGAAGAAGAAGCACCAGAAAAAAAACCTGCTGCTAAGCCAAAAGCTAAGGCTAAAGAAGCAGATAAAAAAGATATTAAAAAATAAACCCTATCCAGATATAGATAATAATTAAAAAAGCTGCCATAAGGTGGCTTTTTTATTTATTGAAATTTTAAATTAAGTCTATATAACTAGAACATTTATTTCTCCAATTGAAAATACATAGGTTTAATTACAATATAAACCAGATAGTAAAAGCGGATACACAATACAAAAGAATACATCAATACAACAATAGAGTTTCAATAATTAGGATGTATTCCTGGCAAATTCTAAAGTT
>CAYWBC010000105.1:0-12196 GCA_964456285.1 uncultured Bacteroidales bacterium | reverse complement strand
ACTAATTAATACTATACATTATGAAAAAATTTACTCTTACTTTTTTTATTGTTGCAGTCTTCGGTTTGGCAGTGTTTGCCCAGGATACTGAAAGTTATACGGCTCTGAAAGTCACTGGTGGTAATGTACCCACTATTGATGGCACAATTGATGCCGTATGGGATAATGTAGAAATAGTTCCGCTGGAGAAAGTCCCTGAACAAAGCGGAGTGGTACATGCAAACATCACAGTGCCAAATCCCGATCCGACAGATTATTATGCCGAATTCGGAATGCTATGGGATGATGATGGTATGTATTTTCTATTTCGTGTAGTGGATGACATAATTGTAATTTTCGAAGATTATGATGCTGGCAATACTACTCCTGCAGACAAATGGTGGGCGGATGATAATATCAATTTACTGTTTTCTAAGGATTTACTTAACAATACCTTCACACAATGGGAATTCGCATGGCAACCAAATATTGATCAGGAAGAAAAACTTTCATCGGACGACTGGCTGAATGCAGCCGAAATCGATATTTCATTGGTTAGTTCCGCCTGGTACCAGGATGGAAATACCTATACGCTGGAAACTTTTATTGACTGGGAAGCTTTCGATGATGGAAATGCTGTTATTACTCCGGATATGGATATATACCTCGAAGCCCGTGCACGGGATGATGATGATATGGTCGTAGATAATCCATGGGAATCTATGTTTCAGTGGAGCACAGTAAATTATGATATTGAGACTAGTGGTATAGGATTTGGAACCGTTACCCTGTCTTCAACAGAGGTAGTTGTTCCGTCAGCAGCGAAGGATTTATTAAACGATCAGTTTGATGCCCTTTTGGTTCCCAGTTATTCGACTGGCAGTACTCAACTACAGCTTACACTTGACAAGCCGGGCGATGTATCTATTAAGGTGTATGACATGAGCGGTAAAAGAGTAAATGGATTTGTTCTTGAAAACAGAACCGCAGGTGAAAATATTGTTCCTCTCGATCTTAATTCTTTACAGCAGGGAGTGTATCTGGTTAACGTACTTTCAGGCAATAGTTCCAGTGTTTTGAAGTACATAAAGCAATAAATTTCGTGGTACATGGGATTAATTATAAATCATAAATTCTTTGTATACTGAAATTATAATGAATTCAGAGGCGATTAAAGGACGGAGATTCCAAACAGGAATCTCCGTTTTTTCATTTTGTTCTTTGTACCTTTATAGTGTAAGATTTACACCAAAGTTTCAATTCTTTTTTTCAAACGGAGAATGGGGAAGTCGGTTACGAATAGCAAATTTGCGGTGGCTCGGTGAAATGTAAAAATTACAAAACAAAATTGCAACCCTTTCATTTTGTTGCTTGTCTATAGAGCATTGAAGAATTAAATATTTTTATGCGCAGGACTTATGAATTATTTTAGATTGTTACCTTTCCGTTATTTCATCCTATCTTCCATTATCATTTTGTCTTTATTGCAGGGCTGTGATAAGGATATTGATATACCCGACGAGTTATACGAACAGGTGATAGCAATTGTTGAATCTGCTCTTGGCGACACATTAACTACCTCTGACCTGGTAAGTCTGGTAATACCTCCGGGCGCCTTGCTTGAAGATGGTTCTGTTTTCCTTGGTCAGACAGGTTATGAACCTACTTCAGTTCCAAACGAAGACCTGAAGGTTGTAGGCACTCCCATAACAATAAAGATTCCAAAAATGACAATTCGTAAACCACTTGAATTGTCATTTCCAGCAGGTTCTCCATTGGTTGACATCAACAATTTTTTTATTTTATTATTCAACGGCACTTCTTATTTTCCTGTTGAATATTCTTTGGACGCTGACCGTATAAGAGTAAAAATTGATCTGACAGACTGGGAAACACAAGATATTAAAAGCACAGCGATTCTTTCAGAACTAGTCATTCTTGCATTAATTCATAAGCAGACTCCATCTCCTGAGGAGATGGGATTGAAGAAAGTAAGCCTTGATGAAAAAGGAAGTATGATATATGATCTGCCTTCAGCAACTTCCGACTCAAAAGTACTTTTGATGGTTCACGGTTGGCTGGCGAATTCAAATCGCTGGATCGATTTTATCCGGAAAATGAATGATCAGGAAAATCAGCTGTATTCTGAGTACTGGACCTTTGCTTACAATTCATCCTGGAGTATTGAATACAACGCAGAATTGCTGTATGAGGCTATTGAAACTTATGCAAATGGCGCTGAAATAGATATTGTTGCGCATAGCATGGGCGGACTGGTATCACGTTCAATGCTTGAAACATTCAACGGGCATACCTTTATCAATAAACTAATAACACTTGGAACTCCTCACCAGGGATCACCCCTCGCAGTATTCAGGTATGTATTCGGCGCAGTCATCAGCATGGAAAACTCAGACAACAGTTTGCTGTACAATTATTATTCACAGGGATTCAGAGACCTGGATACAAATTCAGATTTTATTCTGAAAATGAAATCCCTTAAAGAGCCGCCAATACCTTATTACACCATTGCTTGCACAAACGATCCCAGGTCAACATATGCTGTAATTGCCAGTGAGTTGCTGGAAGGATTTGATGATGGTATAGTGCAGGTATCGAGTGCAAAGGGTCTTGAAGCAGCCGTGACTCCTCTTACAGATGTTAATATTAATGCCGATTTCGCGCATTTGGAAATGCCAAAGGATGACCTGATATTTGAACAGGTAATGGATTATTTGACTACGGTTGAATAGTTGAGGAGTTGAGGAGTTGAGGAGGTGATGAGTTGAGAGGGTGGGAAGTTGGTTGTTGGTTTCAGGTTGCTTGTTGCTTGTTGCTTGTTCCTTGCTACTTGTTACTTATTACTAATCACTTATTTCTCGTTGCTTTTTATATTCGTCATCGAAGGAGGAGGAACGACGACTATGGTGATCTGGTTAATTTTAAATGCCTGTTGGGTTGTTTGATTGGATTTTAGAACACACCCCCTTGGTAAAATTTAGGAGTATGTTTCGACTACCAAGACTATTCTGGGTAATTGCTTTTCACGAAACTTAATGTGGGAACATTGATCAGGAAAGTCTGGATCCCTGCCTGCGCAGAGATGTCACTTTGGAAGGGCTACCCAAGCTTCATGAAAAATTTCGATTGGCTAAATCAGCCTTCGTGATACACTTCGGCGGGCAAAGCCTGTAAAGCTTCAAGATCCGAACCTGCTATCCTAGCGTCGTTTTTATCTTCTACAAATAAAAAACAATTTTTCTTTTTGTATTTAAGAATAAATTATACATTTACAGACCAAACGGTCGGTTTATGAATAAAACAAAGGAACATATTCTGAAAACTTCTCTATTGCTCTTCCTGCAAAAGAGCTATAAGGAAGTTACCATGAGAGAGATTGTCACAAAAACAGGTTTATCTAAAGGTGCTTTTTATCATTATTTTACCAGCAAGGAAGATCTGTTTCGCGAAATTGTGGGTATGTTTTTCTCGATGGGTGAAATTAACTATGATGCGTTTTCGCAGGAATCACTTCATGAGTTTTATAAGGAATATCTCGATTATATTGATAAGTCCTTTAAGGAAATGTACAAAATGTTTGACAGTTCACAGGAAGATGCTATGTCCCTCAATCTCTTTCTGATCATGTTCGAAGCCATAGCCAAATTCCCTGAATTTCTGGAAAGGGAACTGAAAGATTACAAGAGATCACTTGAAGCCTGGCAAAAAGTGATAGCGCATGCAAAGGAAAAAGGTGAAATCAAGTCATCAGCTAATGATACACAAATAGCAAACCTGTTTTTGTACTGCACCGATGGTGTATTCCTAAGGTTTGTAAACAGCGATAAAAAAGCCAGTTACCGCGACAGTTTATCCTCAGCATTTGACACCATTTATGCAAATCTGAAAGGCTAAATTTTTTTATCAATGAAAAGACCGAACGTTCGGTATTAAAATGAAATTATAAAACCAAAATTATACGGTATGGATGATATTATCAAAACAGTGGACTTATCTAAAGAGTATGGAGATGTAAAAGCAGCCACCGCATTAAACCTGAATGTGAGAAAAGGAGAAATATACGGTTTCCTTGGTTTGAATGGTGCCGGTAAAACAACTACCATACGAATGCTCCTGGGCATGATACGACCTACTTCAGGAAAGACATACATATTGGGAGAAAAAGTCCATGCAAACCACAATAAATTGTGGGAAAAGATAGGATACATGGTTGAAATTCCCTATTCCTATCCCAATCTTACAGTGCGGGAGAATCTTGAGATCATCAGGCGCCTGCGATTTTTACCTGCACATGATTCTGTGGACAGTATTATTGATAAACTCCAATTAAGCAGGTATGTCAATCGTAAAGCCAAAAACCTTTCACTGGGCAACAAGCAGAGGCTCGGACTGGCGAAAGCATTGATTCATAATCCGGAAATTCTGATACTCGATGAACCCGCAAACGGGCTCGATCCTGCTGGCATACACGACATAAGGGAAATGTTGACCGATCTGGCTGCCAGGCATGGTGTAACCATCTTTATATCCAGCCATATTCTGGGTGAAATTTCCCGCTTTGCTACACGAATTGGAATCATCCATGTGGGGAAGCTGATAAAAGAGATTGATACAAGTCAGCTGAATTCTCTCTGCCGGAAATATTTATTTATCGGGACACAAAATCCGGAGGCTGCACAAGCTGTTTTAAAACAAAATGCAGTGAAAGAATGTGAGCTTGAAGAGAACAGGATAAAAATCGCGGATGAAAATGCGATCAGTCACCCCGAAAACATTGCCACTATGCTCGTGAATGCCGGTTACCCGCCAAGGCTTTTGCATGTTGAAGAGGAGGACCTGGAATCTTATTTTTTACGCACCATAAGAGAGAACGGAGGTTTATCATGAAAAATTTAATAAGAACTTTTGCGGTGGAGTTGATAAAACTTCGCAGGTCTAATATACTCCTGATCACAGTGTGTTTATTTATCTTCATACCTGTAATGATGGGATTGCTGATGTATTTGGCCCAGCATCCTGTTATGGCTTCCAAAATGGGAATAGTTGCTGCAAAAGCAAGTTTTTTCAGGGAAAATACCTGGAATGGATACTTTGAGATAATAAATCAGACAGCTGCAGCCATTGGAGTTATCGGGTTTGGATTTGTAACCAGCTGGGTATTTGGACGTGAATACATTGAGCATACTATAACAGACCTGCTGGCATTGCCAGTAAGACGTTCATCCATTGTAGTTGCCAAGTTCATTGTTGTGGTACTCTGGTGTTCTGTCCTTATTCTGGTTTTATTCCTCTCAGGTGTTTGTATGGGATTGGCTGTTGGTGTTCCGGGCTGGACAAAAGAGGTGTTTTATCATTCAATGCACATTTTCTTAATCACCTCGTATTTAACCATTCTTTTGTCGACCCCGGTAGCTTTTCTTGCCAGTGTCAGCAGAGGTATAATTGCTCCAATAGGTTTTGTTATCCTTATGCTAATTATCGCCCAGTTTACTGGTGTAGTGGGGTGGGGACCCTATTTCCCATGGGCTATACCGGGAGTATTTACAATTTCTCCGGGAACTGAAGGAATGGAAATTGTTACAACCAGTTACTTTGTTCTTGGTTTAACAAGTCTGGTAGGTTTCTTTGGAACCATTGCCTGGTGGTGTTGGGCGGATCAGAATTGAGAAGGTGAGAAGTACTTGGAGTGCCTGGAGTTTGGAGTACCTGGAGTACTTGGAGTGCCTTGAGTACTTAGAGTTTGGTGTTGGATGTTAGCTTTGCCCACCGAAACTTTGTGAAATTGGGGTACTGTTTACTGTGTATTGGTTAGTTAATGCTTAAATAATATTGACCTTTTTTTATCTTGTAAGAGACATACAACCCCTGAAGAAAAATCTTGTCATTGATTAAAAACTAAGATCAGTGATGATGAATCTAACCAAAACCCTTTCTTTTTTCCCCATTGTTTTATGCATAAGCATACATTCATATAGCCAGGAACTGACCCAGGTTATACGGGGAAAAGTAATCGATTCTGAAACCCGCGTGGGACTCGAATTTGCCACTATTACTATAGTCACTACAGAACCCCAGTTGGGAGCTATTACCGATGTCGATGGATATTTCAGGATAGAAAATGTTCCTGTGGGAAGACATAACATCCAGGTATCTTACCTGGGCTACGAGTCAAAATCGATTCCTGAACTCATGGTATCTTCAGCAAAGGAGGTTATTATAAACATCGACCTGAAGGAAAAGGCAACTTATATGGAGGAGGTAACTGTAAAGGCCTATACCAAAAAGGATAAACCCTTAAACAGTATGTCAACATTAAGTGCCCGCACCTTTTCTGTAGAAGAGGCACAGCGCTATGCGGCAGGATTTGATGATCCTGCACGCCTGGCATCATCATTTGCAGGAGTTACCACAGGTTATCTCGAAGACAACGGAATTATTATCCGGGGCAATGCACCAAAAGGTTTGTTATGGAGGCTTGAAGGCGTTGAAATATCCAATCCGAATCACTTTGCCGGGGCAACAACAATAGGTGGTGGCGGAGTTTCGGCCTTAAGCAGTTTCATGCTTGCCAATTCCGATTTTTTTACCGGGGCATTTCCTGCTGAATATGGCAATGCCATGTCGGGGGTATTCGATATCAAACTCAGAACCGGTAACAACGAAAACTATGAACATGCATTCCAGGCAGGATTTATGGGTATCGATTTCTCATCGGAAGGGCCTTTTTCGAAAAACAGCAATGCCTCTTATCTGTTCAATTACAGGTATTCAACCTTCGGATTAATCCAGTTTGTTTTGCCTGAAGGTACGAATGTTCCGAACTACCAGGATCTTTGCCTGAAGATCAACCTGCCTACAAAAAAGGCCGGTATTTTTTCCTTGTGGGCACTGGGTGCCGACGATAAATCGATATATGAAGCCGAATCAGACTCCTCAAAATGGATTTCGCATGACGACCAGGAGACGGGCAATCTGAAATTGCGAATGGGTGCTGTGGGGTTGAACCACCGCTACATCATCGGGAATAAAACCTACCTGAATTCTTCACTGGCTGTAAGCGGAAATTACATGAGGTTTGAAGAATCTTATCTCGACGATGATCTGAGCCTGTACCCGACAGAATATACCGATTACCTGAATTACAAGTACACCTGCACCACGGTTCTGAATCATAAATTCGGCAGCAGGCACACCAATCGCACAGGATTCATTATCAATAGCCTGCATTACAATACCCAGCTAAAATATGCACCAGATATAGGCGATGATTTACTCACCGCTGCTAATCAAAAAGGCTCATCAGAGCTTTTCAACCTGTTCACACAATCGAACATCAGCCTGGCAAAAAGACTAATGCTGAATGTCGGGGTTCATGGCCAGTATTTCATGATGAACAATGAAGTGATCATTGAACCAAGAATTGGACTTACTTATAATCTGACCAATACCCAGGCCCTAAGCCTTGCATATGGCAAGCACTCGAGGCTCGAAACACAAAGTATATACTTTGCAAATGTTATGGAGGATAATACAATTACCCAACCTAATAAGGACCTGAGAATAACAAAAGCACATCACTTTGTGCTGGCATACGATATAAGTTTCAATCCAAACCTGCGGCTAAAGGTCGAACCCTATCTTCAGTTGTTGTATGATGTTCCTGTAATACCCGACAGCAGTTATTCCATCATAAACCAGGAAACAGAATGGTACTTTACGAATAAATTCACCAACGAGGGTACCGGTACCAATTTTGGTATTGACCTGACCCTGGAACGATTTCTGAAAAACGGATACTATTATTTACTAACCGCTTCCCTCTTTGAATCAAAATATACCGGGGGTGATAACATAGAACGAAATACAAGGTACAGCAATAACTATGTTGTAAATTTCTTGTTCGGAAAAGAGTGGACGCTGGGAGCTTCAAAAAACAAGATCCTCGGGGTAAATGCCAGGCTTAAGGCCATGGGAGGTCAGAGAATGGATCCCCTGAACAGGGAGCTGTCCAACGAGCTGGGTGAAGTCAAATATGACCACACCCGACCATTTGAGGATCAGAAGCCCGATATCTATCAACTGGACCTTACGATTTCCTATCGTATCAACAAGAAAAATCATGCAAGCATTTGGTCATTGCAGGTATTGAATGTACTCGGCAGAAAGGAATTTTACGGATACAATTACTCCTACGAAACAAATGAAGTCATGGAAGAATCGTATATGATCATTGTGCCGAATCTGAGCTACAAAATTGAGTTTTAACTTGAATTTTCCGGAGGAGGGTAGAAGGGGAGAATGTGAGAAGTGAAAAGTTGAGAAGTTGAGAAAACAGTTTTGGGTTTGAGCCCGTTCTTGTCCTTACTCATATAAGATTCCGGACAATTTGGAATGAGCCATTCCAAAAATTACTTTTAAGGGAAAAGTAAATAAGATTTAATTAAAAATTCCGATAAATGTAAACGTGAACTTCTTTGATAACTCCACTGGTAAAATCACCGTACTTAAAGATGACGTATTCAGAATCAGCTGATGCTGAACCATTCCCCAGGTTCACAGCATGCACATCTACCCACACTTCGTCATCGGCATTGCGGAGGTTATAATTCACAACAGTTGTGGTCCTGATGCCTAAATCATTCGTTGGCCCGTCGAAATTAAAGTTCCCTTTTGCTTCTGAACCACAGGGTATTTTATAGATATTTAGATTAAGCTGTTGATCCGGAATAGGTTCATTGTCTTTTGTAAAGACCGTCACTGTAGCTTTTAAGCTTACTTGTATCTCAGGTTTTACTGTTTCATCGCATGGATCATCTGAGTCTTGATTACTGCAGGAAAAAACCAGAAACAGAGACAAAAGAAAAATAAAAAAGATTGATTTTTGGGTATAAAAATAAGTCTTCATAAATTAATAGGTTTGAGCAGACTAAGTTGTCTTCATGGTCTCAAATTTAATATAATAAGATACAATAACAAGCTGACTCTTTTTGAAACAGGTAGAAACATAATCTACTACCAACATTTTTCAGGGATATTACATTGTACGAAACGTAATGTAGGGACATTGATCTGAAAATATTTTTTTATCTCCAATAGTGAACTTCTATTTGGCAATTGTCTTTATATTAGATTTGTCAGAGCAAAAAAAGATTTGAAGTTTGACACAGAAGGAATTACATACTTTTTTTACCAGTTACTATCAAGAGCTTTGTCGCTTTGCAAATTATATAGTTAATTGTAGCGATACTGCTGATGACCTGGTTCAAAAGTCATTTATTAAGCTTTGGGAAAAACGCGATCTGGTTCAGGTTCATAAGGATATCAAATCGTATTTGTATAAGTCAGTTAAAAATGCATCGCTGAATTATCTGAAACATCTTGAAACCCGAAAAAGCTATGAGAAAGAATTTACCGAGCTTTCACAAATGAATGATTCTTCAGGCATTGATGAGATTCAGTTCAGAAAAAAACTTGAGATTGCTATTGCTCTTTTGCCTGAGCGTTGCCGAACGGCATATTGCTTAAAGTACATCGAAGGTTTAAGTTATAAAGAGATTGCAGATTACCTTGAAATATCCAGCAATACAGTCGATAATCATATACAAAAGGCACTCAAATTACTCAAAGAATCACTGAGTAAGTATAAAGAAGATTTTTATAATAATTAAGCAGATAATACCCGAAAAATGGATCGAAATGAGAAGGATACAGAACGCATAATTCAGGAGACCAAAGAGCTTGAAATCCCTGTTTTTGATGCAGAGAATGCCTGGAAAAAAATCAGTTCAGAAACAAATGCTACACCGGGTAAAAAGTTTAAGTTGTCAAAAATTCTGAAGTATGCTGCTATCATAATACTCGGGTTGGGTATTGGTGTTTTTCTTCAGAAATTATCATCCGATAAAACCGATAATAAATTTGTTGAGATCACCGCACGTGAGGGACAGAAAATAGATATCAGTTTACCGGATGGAAATAAAATTTGGATTAATTCAAATTCCAGTATCAAATATCCAATCGATTTTAAGGATTTCAATAAAAGGATTTTTGTACAGGGTGAAGTGTATTTCGAATTTTCGGAAGAGAATGAGAAACCTTTATTTGTGATAGTAAATGAGGTAGTAATTCAATCATTTAGCGGGGCATTTAATGTTAAAACAAATGCTGCCAATACTGGTGCCGATATTTCTGTTACACAAGGTTGGGTAACTATTAATAATCTTGAGGTGCAGGTAAATGATCTGATGATTGAAGAAGGCTATGTCTGTTCCTTTAGTTCTGAATTGCCGCTGTTTATAGCAAAGAACGATAATGCCAATTATCTGGCATGGAAAACAGGTAATCTTCACTTTGAGAATACTCCCCTGAAAATTGTAGCTCAAACGCTTTCGAATCATTTTGGAAAGGATATACAGGTAGAGGATAAAATTCAATACTGCAACTTCACATCTGATTATATAAAGGCAAATCTGGAGACCATATTAAATGATATAGAAGCATCCATAAATACAAAAATAGATGTAGAGAAAAATAAGGTAATTATCGAAGGTGATGATTGCCAAAACATATAAATATGAATAGTCCCGGATGAATTGTCTTTTATTCTGATTTAGCGGCCGCTGAATTCGGTTTATTCTGGCAAACTATTCTTGATTCTTTAACTAATCTAAAAAATAGAAATTATGAAATACATAAAAAATTCTAAACTGGTAATTATTCTACTATTTCTCTTTCTGGCAGCAGGTAAGACCTGGGGTCAGTGTGACCTGGAGCTACAGGATAAAATTGAAAAGAAGATGGAAGAGGATAAAGTTACATTTCTTAAGAAGTTCTCTGCCGATCTTGGTCCTAGTGAAGACGCCTCATCTTTTTCATTTGTGCTGGAAAAGAAAACCTGGTACCGTTTTTATTTTTATGAATCGGATAAGACCGATGGGAGAGGATATTTTGAAATTGCAGATGATGAGCGTATTCTTGGAACGACAATGAATCCATACGATGATAAGTCTTATAATTTTCTCGATTTTAAGTGCAATAAAACGAAAGTTTACAAGATTTCCATTAAAAAGGATGGTGGAGAAGATTATTGTGCAGAGGTAGCGCTGGCACGTGTAAAGGAAATAGAGGATAAGAATGATCTGGAAGATATTAAGAAAAACCTCGATCCTGAATCCCGTATATTTACGATAGTAGAAAAGATGCCTCAATTTATTGAAGGAGATGATACATTTGAATTGGTCAAGAAGTGGGTAGGCGATAACCTGGTGTATCCAAAAGATGCCAAAAATAAAGGTATTCAGGGAAAGGTATTCGTAAGTTTTGTGGTTTCCAGAAAAGGCGAAATTAAAAATGTACAAATTGTCAGAGGGGTAGATCCTATTCTGGATAACTATGTTTTGGAATTAGTACAAGATATGCCCAAATGGGCACATCCGGGTTATCAGGATGGAGTGGCGGTGAATGTACAGTTTACTTTTCCGGTTAATTTTAGATTGTAGGCTGGTGGATGGAGCTTTGGGGAAGAGGGAGTTTGGTGATTGTTTAATTGTGTAACTGTGTAATTGGTGACAAGAATCTGGCTTAACTACAAATTTGTTGTTTTCATTGAATAATTAAAGAAGGCTCAAGCTATTCATAGGGAACACCCTGTAGGGGTGAAACTATGGTAACCCCGGGTTTTAACCCGGGGATCAGGATGCAGTAAGGAAAACGTTTCGACTACCAACATTATTCCGGGTTTTTACATTGTATGAAACGTAATGTTGGGACATTGATCCGGGGTACTATTTTTGAATAATCTGGTTATTTTCTAAGTGTGCTCTGACATCATCTAAGTCTGCGTGAGGAGTTTCTATGTATGCTCTGACCTCATCTATGTCTGCGGGAACTATTTCTATGTATGCTCTGGCATCATCTAAGTCTGCGGGATCTTTTTCTAAGTCTGCTCTGACAGTATCTAAGTCTGCGGGATTGTTTTCTACGTCTGCGGGAAATGTATCTAAGTATGCCTGATTGCCGTCTATGTATGCAGGACTCCTTTCTAAGTATGCAAAATGACCGTCTAACTATGAGAACGACTTTCGAACTCTGCCAGACGGTCATCAAACCACGTTAAGCTACAATCAATAATGGTCTTTAAAGCAGCTTTTTTCAGATAAGAACTAATTATGTATTCTTATGCAGCTTCGTAATGTTC
>CAYWBC010000104.1:0-12273 GCA_964456285.1 uncultured Bacteroidales bacterium | reverse complement strand
GTGGACTGGGGCCAACAAATGATGACATTACAAAAAAAGTACTGGCAAAGTATTTTGGCACCGGGATGGTAATTCATAAGGAATCCCTGGATAACATTAAAATGATTCTTTCAGCCCGGGGTGTAGAAATTACAGAGCGCAATATCAATCAGGCCAAGATACCTGACAATTGTGAAGTATTGACCAATAAACATGGCAGCGCTCCTGCAATGATCTTCAGAAAGAAAGGCAGGATCATAGTCTCTCTTCCTGGTGTTCCATATGAAATGAAGACAATTGTTCATGATGAATTATTGTCCTTTTTATCCAAAGAGTTTTCTCTGCCGACAATATCTCACAAAACGATTCTTACTGTCGGAACTGCGGAATCGATCCTGGCTGATTCATTAAATGACTGGGAGAAAAAGCTGCCTTCAACTATTAAACTTGCCTATTTGCCAGGTATTGGTATATTAAGGTTGAGACTTTCTGCCACGGGTGAAAGTAAAGAAAGCACAAAAAAACTGCTGGATGAAAAGACTTCTGAACTTATTGAACTAATAGGAGAGAAGAACGTATTTGGGTATGATAATGATACCCTTTCATCAGTTCTGGGAAAGTTATTGACAGAACAGGAATCTAGTCTTTCAGTTGCCGAAAGTTGTACTGGCGGGAATATTGCTCATTTGATAACCAGTATACCCGGATCATCGGTATATTTTAAAGGTTCTGTTACTGCATATTCAAACGAAGTAAAGATTAATATTCTTGGAGTTAGTGAAGAAGATATTAAAACACATGGAGCTGTAAGTAAGCAGGTTGTTGAGCAAATGGCACAGGGTATCAGAGAAAGATTTGGAACGGATTTTTCCATAGCAACCTCTGGTATTGCAGGACCTGAGGGAGGAACAAAGGATAAACCAGTTGGTACAACCTGGATAGCTGTAGCTGCGCCTGATAAAATTATTTCAAAGAAGTTTTTACTTGGAGAGCACCGTGAAAGAAATATCGTCAAAGGAAGTCTGTATGCCTTGAACATGTTGCGTAGTACAATGACCTAAGGCTGTTAAAATATTAAATTAATTGTTTGATAAATTAAAATAAATTAGCGTACTTTGCGGACTGTTTTAAAAATTAGTTTAAATAGAAGAAAATGTCAAAGATTTGTCAAATAACAGGGAAGAAATTGATGGTGGGGAATAATGTTTCTCATTCAAAGAGACGTACCAAAAGAAGGTTTTATCCCAACCTGTTCGACAAGAAATTCTATCTTCCTGAAGAGGATAGGTGGGTATCATTGCGAGTATCTGCAGCAGGTATCAGGAATATCAATAAAAAAGGTCTGAAGAAAGCTCTTGAAGAAGCCAAGAGCAATGGATATTTAGCATCTTATTAATTCAATTAGAAAATGGCAAAGAAAGGAAATAGAGTCCAGGTTATACTGGAGTGCACTGAACACAAAGATTCTGGCATGCCCGGAACTTCGAGATACATTACTACTAAAAACAGGAAAAATAGTCCTGACAGGATGGAATTAAAGAAATTTAATCCCATCTTAAAGAAAATGACCTTACATCGTGAAATAAAATAATTTGAATCCCGCTTTTCGCGGGATCACGAATTCAAAGAAAATAATATAAATATTGAGTAATTATGGCAAAGAAATCAGTTGCATCATTACAAACAGGAGAAGGAAGAGTTTTCACCAGGTGTATTAAAATGGTGAAGTCAAAAAAATCAGGATCATACGGATTCCAGGAAGAGATTGTACATAACGATCATATCAAAGATTATTTTGCTGAATAGCAAAATAGACTTCAAAATATACTCTAATTTTAAAGCTTTCTTAAACTGAGAAAGCTTTTTTAGTTTTATAGTATGGCGAAATTTTCATTTTTTTCAAAAGAGAAAAAGGAAAACTTAAACAAGGGACTGGAGAAAACAAAAGAAAGTGTTTTTAAGAAACTTTCTCGTGCAGTTGTTGGTAAGTCCCGCGTAGATGATGTAGTACTTGATAATCTGGAAGAAGTACTTATTTCATCAGATGTTGGAGTAGATACTA
Organism: uncultured Bacteroidales bacterium; assembly: GCA_964456285.1. Lineage (GTDB taxonomy): Bacteria > Bacteroidota > Bacteroidia > Bacteroidales > UBA10428 > UBA10428. The sequence continues at coordinate 10,232 of CAYWBC010000104.1, read as the reverse complement.
CATTAAAAATTATTGAGCGCATTGAAAAGCGTACCTCCCGTGATAAGTTTCTGAATACAGAAGAATTGAATGCAATACTGAGAGAAGAAATAGCTGGCCTTCTTGCAGAAAACAATATTGAAGAAATCAGTGGTTTTGATACTCCACTTAGTGCAAAGCCATATGTAATCATGGTTGTAGGAGTTAATGGGGTAGGGAAAACCACTACCATAGGAAAACTTGCCTACCATTTTAAAAAAGCAGGCAAAACAGTATTATTAGGAGCAGGTGATACTTTCAGGGCTGCAGCAGTTGACCAGCTTTCAATCTGGGCCGATAGGGTAGGTGTTCCCATCGTTAAGCAGAAAATGGGCTCAGATCCGGCAAGTGTAGCATTCGATACCTTAGCATCAGCAAAGACACAAAATACTGATATTGTTATTATAGATACTGCAGGTCGATTGCATAATAAGATCAACCTTATGAATGAGTTGTCTAAAATAAAGCGTGTTATGGAAAAAATAATTCCTGATGCTCCACACGAGGTATTGCTTATTCTTGATGGATCAACAGGACAAAATGCTTTTGAGCAGGCAAAGCAATTTACTGCCGCAACACAAGTTAATGCCCTGGCGGTTACAAAACTTGATGGAACAGCAAAAGGGGGTGTTGTTATAGGCATATCCGATCAATTTAAGGTTCCGGTGAAATACATAGGAATTGGTGAGCAATTGGAAGATTTGCAAATCTTTATAAGAGAAGAATTTGTAGATTCATTATTCTCATAATTTGCTTCACTCATTCTGAGGTTTTATTCATTCCCATGCTAATCGAACAATATTTCTGATCAATTGCTTACTAAATACGAATATCTGATTGATCCAATAAATTATGAAGACCAGAACAAAAGATCATTTGATCCATATTGTTACTTTAGGTTGCTCCAAAAACCTGGTTGATTCAGAAATATTAATGAAACAATTGGATGCGAATGGTCTTAAAGTCGTTCATAACAGTGACTCTTCGAAAGCCGATACTGTAATTATTAATACCTGCGGATTCATTAAGGATGCCAAGGAAGAATCCATAGATACTATCTTACAGCATGTAAAAGCAAAAGAAGAGGGTATTTTGAATCAGGTATATGTAATGGGATGTCTCTCAGAACGATACAAGTCGGACCTTAAGAAAGAAATTAGCGATGTTGACGAATATTTTGGTAGCAATAATATTCAGGATATTGTTAAAACCCTGGGCTACGATTACAAAGCAAATCTTATAGGTGAAAGAATTCTCAGTACACCTTCTCATTATGCATACTTAAAAATTTCTGAAGGTTGTGACAGGCAATGTTCATTTTGTGCCATACCGCTTATGCGAGGTAAACACAAATCAAAATCGATAGAAGACAATATCAATGAAGCAAAAATTCTTGCTGCTTCCGGAGTTAAGGAACTTATTCTTATTGCGCAGGATCTGACGTACTATGGAGTTGACATTTATGGAAAGCAAAAGTTGGCAGAATTACTTACTCGATTTTCTGACATTGAGGGTTTGGAGTGGATCCGGCTACACTATGCCTATCCGGCAAATTTCCCGAAGGATGTACTAAAGGTAATGCATGAAAGACCAAACATTTGCAATTACCTTGATATACCATTTCAACACATCAGCAATCCTGTACTTAAAAAAATGCGACGCGGTATAACAAGCAAGCTTACTTATGAATTAATAGATAAGTTTCGAGAGAATATACCAGGACTTACTCTTCGCACAACTCTTATGACAGGGCATCCGGGAGAAGGAGAGGAGGAGTTTAATGAATTGTGCAGCTTTGTTGAAAGAACCATGTTTGACCGATTGGGCGTATTTACCTATAGTGAAGAAGAAGATACTTTCGGCGCACGAACACTGAATGATGGTATTCCGGAAGAAGTTAAGAGATCAAGATCTGAACAGATTATGGAACTCCAAAGAAAGATCTCAGCAGAGCTTAATCAAACGAAAGTAGGGAAGAAGCTGAAAGTAATAATTGACCGGATGGAGGGTGAATACTACATCGGAAGGACTGAGGGAGACTCTCCTGAAGTAGATAATGAAGTTCTTGTGAAATCAAATACCAGTCTTCAGATGGGGAATTTTTATCAGGTAGAAATTAGTGGTTCGGAAGAATACGATCTCTATGCAGACTATCTGTAAAGTAAAATACACCCTGCAAAAAATTTATGCAGAGTGTATTTGTAACTTCAACAGCAATTCTTTACAGAATACAAGTAATGTTTCCCGGTAAAAGAAAAGTGCATTTATGCTTCAAGCTAGTCAATCTTCAAGATTAGAAACTCATAGCCATAATATTCGTGGTATTTGTTCAGCATTTCTCTCTCATTATCAAGCCTATCAAAGGTATCATTAGCTTCCTTGTTACCTGTGTATTTCTTCCTGAGTTGCCGAATCACCTTTTGTTGGGGAACCAGATATTCTGTTGTCCAACCTTCTAACGGAAGAGTAAAATGGTTGATGCAGCTATAGCCATCGTTTTCAGCTTCGCGAATGGCCTCGTTTACCGTTAAAACATACAAACACTCTTCTTCTAACCATTTTGTAAGCTTCTGAGGTCTATCGTTGCTCAGCCATAAGAGATCTGTCAATACCAGGAATCCACCTGGTTTAAGGTGCTTTTTCCATTGCTTAAGGCCTTCTTTAATGCCTACAATAAATATGGCGCCTTCTGACCAGATCAAATCAAAGGATTGCCTGAAAGACATTTTTGTCATATCAACATTTAGTGAATGTACTCTACTTCCAAAACCAGATTTTTCAGATTCAGTTTTCAGAACATCCAGAAAATTCTGGTGATTGTCAATGGCTGTGATGTTGCCGGATGAAATGTTTGCCAATTCAAGCGTTTGCACACCTTTGCCGCAACCAATATCTAATATTTCCGGTTTCGCAGGCAAATCATTTTTAATCAGGTTAAAAGCTTTTCGTGTTGAGGGATTTGTTCCAGGTCCCTGGCGAGGTATATTTTCAAAAACTTCGTAAAAGTATTTATTCATGATTGAAATAAATTTATTGAATTAAATCAAATGCAAAAAATAGATTTGATTGATTTTATATGGAATTAAAAAATAGAATAGCAGATCAACCCGGAAGGGGCAATCTTGCGGAGGGTTGTCCTAAAGGACAATTACACAATTATAGATGTTGTTTGTGTCATAAAATTACGACAAAGCTAAGAATTGAAAATGGAATATCAAAGGGATTAGGAAAAAGTACTCCCTCAATAACTCCGTGAACCTTTGTGGTTAAATTTTTCTTACCACAGAGTGACACAGAGTGAAAAAGGCGGTACACAGAGAGGTATCTGATGGTGAGAAGATGTATTTTACGATCTGTAATCGAAAAAAAAGAGGGTAAATAATACCCTCTTAATTTCTATACAAATTTTTAATTCAGTAGCTAAGTCTTCTTAATACTTTTGGTAGTTTTTTCCTTCGGAGTTTTATCAACTTTTATGGTTACTTCCTGAGTTTTCTGATTAAAACCAACATTGATTGTATCGCCTTCTTTAATACCAGATTTAATCAATACTTCAGCCATTGGATCTTCAAGGAATCTTTGTATTGCCCTTTTAAGCGGACGGGCTCCGAATTGTACATCATAACCTTTTTCTGCAATAAAATCTTTCGCAGGAGTTGACAGTTTTATCTTATATCCAAGGTTCAGGATACGTTTGTACAATCCTTCCAGTTCAATATCAATAATTACATAAATGTCATCTTTTGATAGTGTGTTAAAAAGCACTACGTCATCAATTCTGTTAAGGAATTCAGGAGCAAATGCCTTTTTAAGTGCGTTATGTATAACACTTTTTACATAATTATTGCTTTGATCTTGCTTTGCTTTGGTACTAAATCCAATTCCCTGGCCAAAATCTTTCAATTGACGTGTACCAATGTTGGAGGTCATAATAATGATTGTATTTCTGAAATCGATTCTTCTTCCAAGGCTGTCAGTTAGCTGTCCTTCATCAAGAACCTGAAGAAGAAGATGGAATACATCAGGATGCGCCTTTTCAATTTCATCAAGCAGAACAACACTGTATGGTTTTCTGCGAACCTTCTCAGTGAGCTGTCCACCTTCCTCGTATCCAACATACCCTGGAGGTGCACCGACAAGTCGCGAAACAGAGAATTTTTCCATGTATTCACTCATGTCAACTCTTATCAGGTTATCGGTACTATCAAACAGATATCGGGCAAGTACTTTTGCCAATTGTGTTTTTCCTACACCTGTTGGTCCGAGGAAAACAAACGAACCAATGGGTTTATTGGGGTCTTTTAGTCCGGCACGGTTACGCTGAATCGATTTTACGACCTTTTCAACAGCTTCATTCTGTCCAATTACATATCCTCGTATTTCTTCGCTCATATTAAGCAATCTGATACCTTCAGCCTGAGCAATCCGCTGAACCGGAATGCCGGTCATCATAGCAACAACTTCGGCTACCTTCTCATCATCTACTATTTCTCGGTTGCGTGCGAGTTCTTTTTCCCAATTAAGTTTTTCTTCTTCCAGTCTTTCGAGGTATTCTTTTTCCTTGTCTCTGAAACTTGCAGCTTTTTCAAAATTCTGGTTCTTTACTGCTTTAATTTTTTCTCTTTTCGTTTCCTCAACCTTTTGTTCCAGACCAAGAACACTTTCAGGAACAACAATATTTGAAATATGCACCCTTGAACCAGATTCATCAAGCGCATCAATGGCTTTATCAGGCAAATGACGATCAGTAATGTACCTGTTTGTAAGTTTTACACAAGATTCAATAGCTTCATCGGTATAAATTACATTGTGATGATCTTCATAACGTTCCTTGATGTTATTAAGAATCTCTATGGTTTCCTCTTCAGAAGTTGGTTCAATCATTACTTTTTGAAAACGTCTCTCCAGAGCACCGTCTTTTTCAATGTGCTGCCTGTATTCATCGAGAGTAGTGGCGCCGATACATTGAATTTCACCTCTAGCAAGTGCAGGTTTAAGCATATTGGCGGCATCAAGCGAACCTGTTGCTCCGCCGGCGCCAACGATGGTATGAATCTCGTCTATAAATAAGATGACATCTGAAGTTTTCTGGAGTTCGTTGAGAATTGCCTTCATGCGTTCCTCAAACTGTCCACGATATTTTGTTCCGGCAACAATTGATGCAAGGTCAAGAGTGACCACCCGTTTACCGAAGAGAACACGAGATACCTTGCGATGCATAATTCGCATTGCCAGACCTTCAGCAATAGCAGATTTCCCAACTCCCGGGTCACCGATAAGTATGGGGTTGTTTTTCTTTCGTCTGCTGAGTATTTGTGCCAGGCGTTCAATTTCTTTTTCACGACCAACAATAGGATCGAGTTTATCTTCTTCAGCAGCCTTAGTAAGGTCAATGCCGAAGTTATCCAGTACCGGAGTTTCAGAACTGGACTTGGATGATTGTTCTTGTCCGCCGCCTTTTCCGGGTCCGAAAGTACTTCCCGGTTCATCTTCCTCGCTTGGAAATTCTGCTTTAAGATCAGCTTTTTCAATAGATTCAGCTGCATCTTTTTCCAGTTCTTTACGCACATTAATGTAGTTGATATCATGCTTTATCAGAACCTTTGAAACCGTACTGTTTTCATCTTTAAGAATAGCCAGAAGAAGATGCCCGGTATCAATTGTTGTTTTACTCAGTGACTTGGCCTCAAGATATACTAGTTTCAGAATCCTTTCTGATGACTTCAGAAGAGGTATATTTTCTGTGTTTGTAACTTTAATTGGTCCTGAAGGATTAAGAGATCCTTCTATATCTTTTCTAAGTTCATAGAGATTTGATCCTAAAGTAACAAGTACATCAATAGCAATTCCTTCTCCCTCACGCAAAATACCAAGGAAAAGGTGTTCGGGACCAATTTCAGTATTACCAAGCCTTATAGCCTCTTCTTTGCTATAGGATAATACGTCTTTTATCCTTTGTGAAAATTTAGCGTCCATACAATTCTAAATTAATCGTTCTTTATCAGTTTTTTCAGCGCTTAGATCATGACAAATATACTAATAATTAACAAGGTTTTATAAACACTTTTTGTTGATAATTACAAGATGATTTTTATCATTATCACACCATAAATTTCTACTTTAGCAGGCGTTATTTCTAATAAATTTAACATTATTTTTCCACAAATAAAATCTTATCAAAATTAACGATGGCAGTAGGAGAGAGAATAATAAAAATCAACATTGAAGAGGAAATGAAATCTGCCTACATCGATTATTCGATGTCGGTTATTGTTTCAAGGGCCTTACCGGATGTTAGAGATGGTCTTAAGCCAGTACACCGCAGAGTATTGTTCGGTATGTCAGAATTAGGTGTAACTGCAGGCAAAGCTTATAAAAAATCAGCCAGAATAGTGGGAGAGGTTTTAGGAAAATACCATCCTCATGGCGATACATCTGTGTATGATGCCATGGTGCGTATGGCCCAGGAATGGTCTTTGAGGTATCCGCTGGTAAACGGACAAGGGAACTTCGGTTCCATGGATGGAGATAGTCCTGCAGCAATGAGGTATACTGAAGCAAGGTTGCAGCGTATTGCAGAGGAAACTCTTGCAGATCTGGATAAGAATACGGTTGATTTTCAATTGAATTTTGATGACACCCTTGAAGAACCAACAGTTCTTCCAACTCGTATTCCTAATCTTCTGGTAAACGGGGCTTCCGGAATTGCGGTAGGGATGGCCACGAATATGGCTCCTCACAATTTGAAAGAGGTATGTGATGCTACAATAGCATATGTTGACAATAAGGACATCACGATAGAAGAATTGATAGAGTATGTTAAGGCTCCCGATTTCCCAACAGGAGGCATTATTTATGGATATACCGGGGTAAAGGAAGCTTTTGAAACAGGCAGAGGAAGGATTGTTTTGCGGGCGAAAACTGAGATAGAAATATCTTCATCGGGCAGGGAAACAATTGTTGTTACCGAAGTACCATACCAGGTGAACAAGGCAGAGATGATCAGGAAGATTGCTGAAATGATCAATGAGAAGAAGATAGAAGGCATTTCATACATTAACGATGAATCTGACAGAACGGGCCTCCGCATTGTAATTATACTTAAGAAAGATGCTCAATCGGGTGTTGTTTTGAACAAATTGTACAAGTATTCCCAGCTTCAGACCAGTTTCAATGTAAACAATATTGCCCTTGTTAATGGACGTCCAAAAATGCTGAATCTTCAGCAGATGATTAAGTATTTTGTTGAGCACAGACATGAAGTAGTTGTTCGACGTACTCAATATGATTTGGAACAATCTGAAAAGAAGGCTCATATACTTGAAGGATTAATTATTGCTGTTGACAATATAGATGAAGTAATTGCTTTGATTCGAGGTTCAAAGACTGTGGAAATTGCGCGTGATGGATTGATGAAAACTTTTAAATTGTCTGAACTTCAGGCAAAAGCAATACTTGAGATGAGGCTCCAGAAGCTTACCGGACTGGAAATTGAGAAGCTGAGAGATGAATACGATGAGCTGATGAAGTTCATCACATACTTGAAAGAAATTCTTGCCAGCGAGGAGATAAGAATGAAAATTATCAAAGATGAACTGATAGAAATCCGCGACAAGTATGGAGATGAAAGACGCACTGAGATAGTTCCCAATGCTGAAGAATTTAATCCTGAAGATTTTTATGCCGATGATGATATGATCATCACCATTTCGCATCTCGGATACATCAAACGTACACCGCTTACCGATTTTAAAACCCAACACAGGGGAGGAATAGGAAGTAAAGGAAGTACTACACGTGACGAAGATTTCCTTGAACATATGTTCCATGCCACTATGCATAATACCATGCTGTTTTTTACTGAAAAGGGCAAATGCTACTGGCTGAAGGTATATCAGATTCCTGAAGGTACAAGAATTTCAAAAGGAAGAGCCATTCAAAACATGATTCATATTGATGGAGAAGATAAAGTTAAAGCTTTCATTAACATTGTAAATATAACTGATCCTGAGTACCTTAATAATAACTATATTGTTCTTGCCACCAAGAAAGGTATTATTAAAAAGACCTCACTTGAAGCTTATTCACGCCCGAGGCAGAATGGCATTATTGCAATAAATATCAGGGAAAATGACAGTCTCATACAAGCGAGGATGACCAATGGAAATGCACATCTTCTTCTTGCCATACGTTCGGGCAAGGCTATTCGTTTTAACGAGAATGCCATTCGACCAATGGGAAGAAATGCTTCAGGAGTAATTGGAATTCGGCTGAAAAATGAGAAGGATGAAGTTATTGGATTGGTATGTGCTGAACCTGAAAAAGAAGATACAACGATACTTGTAGTTTCTGAAAAAGGAGTTGGAAAAAGAACCTATTTAGATGACTACCGGATCACAAACAGGGGTGGAAAAGGAGTGAAGACCATAAATATTACTGAAAGAACAGGAGAATTAATATCCATTAAGTCAGTATCTGACAATGATGATATAATGATAATAAATCGCTCAGGGATTACCATTCGACTTGAAGTGGAGAAGATAAGAGTATCAGGAAGAGCTACGCAAGGAGTGAAGTTGATTAATTTGCGCGAGAATGACTCTATAGCTGCTGTAGCAAGCGTTTTGAAGAATGATGATATAGAAGAAGAGAATGATGAATCTGAAGCAGATACAAAGGAAGGTAAAGAAATTTAATAAATTGAAAAAGATAGATATTGTAAATACAAGTGAATTATTAAATTTGTCATCTGAAAAAGTATGGCAAATTTTTTGTATATAGATTTCTTGAAATAAAAATAGATTATAATATGAAGAAGCTTAGTTATTTTATTGTTTTAATTGTACTTGTCTCGGGTGCAGGATTAAAAGCTCAAACTATCGAAGGAACTCCTGATGCTAATTATAGCATATATAAGAGCAAATTGAAGAAAAGCGATGAAGGTCTCACAGATGAAAAGAAGAATTCAAGTTCAAAATTCTGGTTATCGCGTGCTGAATTAATGATGGATATATTCGATTTGAACCGTGATCATTTGGCACCGGGTACAAGTCAGATACATGTGAAATTGATGTATGGAAGTACTCCTATGGATATTAAAACCTGGGAAAAAGATGGAATTCCTTATGAGAAGTATATCTATGAGAAAGTTGCGATTACTTTTAAAGAGGGTGTTTTAGAAAGTTTTGAAGAGACTATGAGTTTAGTTGAATCTCCATTGCCTGAAGTTGTTAAGTCGCTTGCGAAGACAGAGGAACTTGATGTTGATAAAAAATTAGACAAAAAGCTAATAGAGGATTACAACAGGTTAAAAAAACAATTTGAGAGACTTGCCGTTGAAGAGTTTTTGAAAGAAGAGTATTCTTCAGCATTTGAGTCTTTTGCAGAAATAGCAACAATAAATGAAAATCCTTTAATGGAAGGAATTGTTGATACAACATTAATATATTACGCTGGAATGGCAGCTTCAAGAGCAGGTATGACGGAAGAGGCAATCAAATTTTATGAGAAAGCAAGGTCTTACGATTATCCTGATCCTGATCTTTATATCTTTTTAAGATCAAAGTATTGGGAAACAGGAGATACTGCAACAGGTGTTAAAGTATTAGTTGAAGGTTTTAATAAGTTTCCGGATAACCAGGCAATATTGATTGAGTTGATAAATTACTATCTTGTTACAGGTAGAGAACAGGAGGCTCTTGATTATTTAAAGCTTGCCCAGGAGGACGATCCAACGAATTTATCCTTTATTTTTGCAGAAGCCACATTGTATGATAAGCAGGGAGAAACTGAAAAAGCCCTCGAAAAATATCAAAAGTGTATTGATATTGATCCAACATATTTTAATGCTTATTACAATATTGGTGTAATGTATTTCAACAAGGCAGTTGAAATGTACAAGGATGCTAATTCTATTAAAGATCCAATAGAATATGGAAAGGCAAAAGAAGAAGCTGATGAAGTATTGAAAAAAGCTGTTCCAGCTATGGAGAAAGCCAATGAACTTGCAGAAGCTGATACAAAATGGACCAAGGAAATGAAAAAAACAAATGTTGAAGAGACACTCAAAACCTTGAAGACTTTATATTATCGTTTACAAATGACTGATAAATACGATGAAGTGACTGCAAAGCTTGAAGCAGAATAGAGGATATAGAATTTTCACTTACGAAATAAGGAGGGAGGAGAATTTGGTTTCTCCTTTCTTTTTATTT
>CAYWBC010000103.1:0-12352 GCA_964456285.1 uncultured Bacteroidales bacterium | reverse complement strand
TGTATTAATTATTCTTTCTCTAACGATTGTCTATAAGTATTCTAATTGAATACGGATTTATGTTAGTTTTAGTTACAACTGCTAATTATAATTCTGAATAAGCATTACCTCTATCAATTACAGATAAATATCACGAAGTGTTCGGGAGAGAAAAACCATTAGTAAACCGAATATAATGCAGGCAACTCCAATAATTGAAAACAGATTGTATTTTGCGTAAAAGGGATTAATAAAAATCAATACTGCAAACAAGATAGAAAATACTCCGCTTAATAGCATCAACCACCATCTTTCCATGTAATTTATCATTCGAAAAGAGGTAAGAATTTGTATTATCCCAATAATACAAGCCCATAACGCAAGAAATAACAAAAAGAATGCTTTTGCTAATTCAGGTTTGAAAACAAAAAAAGCACCAATAATAATATCCAGAATTCCTTCAATCAACCACCACATCCAGCGCGGACTCGTTCTTTTATGTAAAAAAGACCCGGTAATAATCATAAGGCCCGACGCAAGCAAAAGAATACCAAAACTAACGGCAAGAGAACTTTTTATTAATGGATATTGTTTTATCAATACAATAACACCAAAACTGATAGCTAATACTCCTTTGAGTGTCATTAACCACCAATTTTTAAAAAGTCTTATTTGCATTAGATAAGGAACTTATTTTCTTAGAATGTTAAAAATATAAAAATAAGAAAACAATTGTCAACTCTTCGATTATTATATTTAACCTTTTGTATAAGAAGTTTAAATATTGCATGTTTATTGACCCTAAGGACTATAATGTTCAACCATTTAAAGCTCAAGTTTAGAATAGTTCTCAGCATCTAAGTATTGTTGATAATTTCTTCAGCAATAATTATTTACCTGAGCATAATACAGATTGATAAATTAAAGGAGACCGCTGCGAGAAATCAACTTGAACAAAACTATGCAAAGGAACAGTTTTTTATTCGAAGCGGCCCTTCTTCAATTGAATTGCCATTAAGTAAGGCTCTCAAATACATCGAAGATAAAAAGGATAATTAGATAGGTCCTAATCCTTTTTTAAAAGTCATTTCTCAGATATTGGCAATGAATAAGAATCAAGAAATAATGTGTTAATAGGAAAAGCCCTGTAGGGGCGACATATCATTAGCCCCCGGTGTTAACCGGGGGTAAAAGGAGCATAGATTATTATGGCGCACCTACCAGCCATCTTCAGGATAGTGAGACTTTATGCGCCACACGTCCATTATTCATTTATGGAGTGGTTTACAAGATATGAACATAATGTCGCATACAATGTCCTGTCTCGATTTCTGTCAGCAGATGCACCAACGCAAAAGCTTTTGTGCACAAGGTGAGACAAAAAACATTAGCTCCTTAATTCCCCTATTTAAAAAGAGAGTAAAAAATTATCGATCCTCCAGACCCATGCAGAAAAAAATGCATTAACAAACAATATATTATCACATAAACATGCCTTCATCTAGAAATTGACTTTTTTAAAACAAATGGCATTGTATGGACAGTAGGAACAATAATCTGCATCGTCCGTTTGAGTAAATGCAATGGAAGGATCAAATAAATCATGAATAAGATGTGACAATCTCTCTTCATACTCTTCCAAATACTCTGAAATATCATCCAGTGGTTTGCTTATTCTGTTTTCAGATTGAATTATTTTATGATCAAACTTTGCATTGTAAATATTCCTGACAAAAAACAGGGAGGGTTGTAAGACTTTAAAATTCTTCTTTTTATTAAGAATCCAGGAATATAAGAAAGTCTGAAATACTGAATTGTTTCTCTTGCTTGGCTCACTATCAAAAAGATCATCAATATTTTTAAACCTTAGGTCTGCCTTACCGGTTTTATAGTCTATCACACGATAATGTCCATCCTTCTGGTCCAGCCTATCGATATATCCTCCAATCGCAATTGAATTGAAAACATAATCATGTCTTTGCTCCAGAGAATGAATATTGAAAGGAGTTGATTTCAAATCGTAGTCAAGTATCCCGTTGATGTATTTTTCAATAACATACTTAATCATTAAATTTCGTCCTCTTATCTCCTCTTTTTTACCAAAAAAGACTTTCTTAAAGGCAGTATCAATTGCTTTGCTGACAATCTTTTTGTCCTTCTGCAATTTTATAATATCATCTCTGTTTACTTGTTTATCACAAAAACCTGAATATAAAATTTCCATGGCTTTATGAAGTATACTGCCAAATACATTGCTCTCAATGTCTTCCTCAACATTATCAGATTCCTTCATTCCCTCAATGTACCTGAAATAGAATCTTAATTTACAATTCAAATACACATTCAGTGCACTTGGAGAAAGAAAAGAACTTCCTCCCGGCCTTTTATATTTGCTAAGAGTTTCAAGTGCCTCAGGTGATTTATCTGCAGATATTCTTCTAATGGGAAAAGGATCAATTTTGTAGGCATAGCTAATATGTTCAGGTTTATAATTTGGGCTATACCTTAGCTGTAGAATGTATCGGCTGGGCTCCCCTTTCTGAAGACCTTCTGTTCTAGTATTGTATAACAAAATAACATTTCTTGCCCTGTGTAAAAGTCGATAAAAATAATATCCATAGATAGCATCCTGATGTCTGATTGTTGGCAGTCCAAAGCCTTCCCTGAGAGAATATGGAATTAATGATGGAACATGCGAAGATTTTGGGAATTTCCCTTCGTTCATTGAAAGAATGATCAAATTCTCAAAATCCAGTGTACGGGTTTCAAGAATACCCATTATCTGCAATCCAACCAGGGGCTCACCTGAAAAAGGCACGGAGATGCCTGCCAATACTCTCCTTAAAAGATTGAAAACAGTAGGAAGTTTTAATTCTATTCCCTCGCTGGTTAATAGAGAATCAAAGCGCACCAGCATTTTTTGAATTGCATGAAGAACTTCAAGCTGCCATTTGGTTTCATTATCTTCTTTTCCACTTTGAATAAGCCTCTCTATAACTATAGATGTAACTTCATTCAGATAGCTGCCAAAACTTTGAGGCTTTCCTTCCCAGGAGAAAATTTTTAAATAAAGTTCATCATCCTGCTTTAAAGAAACTGGATTAAGAAATGAAATATTCTTCTCAAGAATGAATTTTTCAAATTCTGAATAATTTTCCAGTTTTTTAGTTTCCAGGAGAAAAGGATGATTCAACACACTAAAAAAATCTCTGTGATAAAAAAGAACTTCACCGGATGAGTTATTTCTCCTTTTATTGGTATGAAGGTCGACAAGAGAGGATATAAAACCATATACCGGAGTATCTAAAACCGGATAACCCATGGATATATTTATCTTTTCCACTTCGGGCGGTAATGAATTAATAACCGGAAGCAGTAGATTTTCATCAGCAAGAACAAGTGCTGCCTGTGATGGATGATTATCATGATCAAATTGAATTTTATCGAGAAAATGATGAATCACCTTTCCTTGAGATATGTTAGAAGGTACAGAGACTGTGGTAATGCTTTGTTCTTTCCGAAAATCCCTCTGCACTTTGGCATAATCAGCTGGTTGAGGAAATTTCTTCAAATATTCTCTTAAAAAGAATCCAGCTTCATGTATATCGCTTTCAATATAACTCATATCGTAATCCCAGAAAAAAAGAGTGTCACCCGCTCTGAATTTTTCAAACAAGATTTCTTCTGATCGATTCAGGGCATTAAAACCTACAAATGCAATCCTTCTATTGTCAAAAAGCACTTTTTCTTCCGACTCAAGAATATCAATGGCCTTTTTGTATGATTTCCCTTCATAAGCAATCCCTTCAGCATCAAGAATTTCATTGTATCGAATATAAATTTTCTGCAAGGCATCCCACATAGAGATAAAATCTTTCATTTCTGCAGAGGGTTTATGCTTTGCGAAAACATCCCAAAATTGCCTGATCATTTTTTCCTGTTCATCGCTAAGGTATTCATGATAATCCTCCATAGATTTCAGGTCACTGAGATTTTTAAATAGCATCCTGGCATCCACGCGGTTTTTATCAATGTCATCAAAATCGGATAAGAGTGTTTCGCAGTAGAAATAAAACTCATCAAAGCTTTCTTTGCTGCTGGTTATTTCTCTGTATACTTTGAAAAGTTTAAATACTAAAGTAAGCTGATCGGCCAATTGCAAACCACTCAAATTTTGAATAAAATCTGAAATGGTAAAATACTGAGGCGCCCAAATAGGTCTGTCAGAAAGTTGAGATAAGTATTGGTTAAAATACAAACGTGCCCTGCGATTAGGGAAAATAACAATAGTATTGCTTAAATCTCCATTGCTTGAATGAAAAAGGTATGATGCTACATCTTTAAGAAAATATGACATTTCATTTTTTATATCTTTCTCCATATTTTCTTTATCTGTGCTCATTCGTTTTTTTGTTAGTTCTGATTCTCATAATATTTCCCCTGCCAGAGATCCATTTCTTCCATCTTCTTTTCTATTTTTTGTAAGATCTGATCATAACGTAATTTCCAAAATATGCCGAGATTGTTTCTGGGTTGGGTTTCACCTGCTAGTCTTTCAATAATAAATGCAGAATTCAATTTCGATAAATACTCACTAATAAAATCAATGTATTCATCCAGGGAAAAGAGCTCAAATTTATCAGGATCAGAATTGTACTCCTTTGAATAGCTTGTGCCTCTGACGATCTGCAACTGATGGAATTTTACAACATGCAAAGGCAATTCTGATACAATCTTTACTGATTCTTTCATCTGTTCACGCGTTTCTCCCTTCAAACCAAAAATGAAATGTGCTCCTGTTTTCACTCCAAATCGTTTGCTGAGCTCAAGTGCTTTTACAGATTGTTCGAAAGTATGACCTCGATTAATGTTTCTAAGTGTAGAATTGTAAACAGATTCCAGCCCATATTCCACAACTACATAATACTTTTCAGACAGGGCGGCAAAGTATTCCAGTTTATATTCATCAATACAATCGGGCCTGGTTCCCACAATTAAACCTATCACATTATCATTTTCAAGAGCCTCAGCATAGGTCTTCTTCAGATGATCCAAAGATCCATAGGTATTTGAAAATGCCTGGAAATAGGCAAAATATTTCTCTGCCTTCCGGTATCGCTTTTCATGAAATTCAATGCCTTCCTGTATTTGCTGTTTAACTGATTTGTCATTTGAACAATAAGAAGGATTAAAAGCATCATTATTACAATAGGAGCATCCGCCTGTTCCAAGAGTACCATCACGATTCGGACAAGTAAATCCGGCATCAATAGTAAGTTTTTGAATACGACCTCCAAACTCTTTCTTCAAAAAGTTTGATGCTGCATTTATTCTTCTATTTGATCCCCAGTGATACATTTATTCCTTTATCAGGTTTCTTTAAACTTTAATAATTTTATTTGAAGTAATATACCATATGTATCCACTCACATTCTGATATCCCATTTGTTGAATCAGACTTACATATTTCTGCACCTGATTTTTGTGCATATTCATCTGATCCTCACTTCCACTTTTATAGTCAATTACATCAACACCTTCAGGATACAAAACTACCCTGTCAGGTCTGCGTATATCGCCTTTTGGGATTATGATATCCGTTTCATTTAATATCTTCCCGCTACCATCAAACCATTTATTTATCTTGCTTTCTGATATAGTATCATTCAAATGATCAATAAGTTCTGCTGATTCTTCCGGACTAATTAAACCTTTATAAATAGATTTGTTAACGGCACTCCTTATATCGGAGGTAGAAGAAATTTCAGAAAGAATATTGTGTACAACAATTCCTCTTTTTTTCTTTTCCTCAACATTCTTAAATTTTTCAGAAAAAAATTCGAAACCTGAAGGATAAAAAAATAGTTTTTCGATGGCAGGTCTCCCACTTGAACCAGTAATAAATGTATCCTGAAGGTTTCTGGAATCAGTGGATGTATGCGTTTCTGATTTTCCTAGCTCAAAGCTTCTGTTTTCCTCATTATAATAATTCTTAAAACCTTCGATCGTTTGCCTGGCTATTAAGCCATACAACAAGTCTCCAACGCTTGTTAATTTTCTATTGCTGTCATTCGACTCATTGTAAATGGAATATACAATAAGGTTTTCTTCAGCTCTTGTCAGAGTTACATATAGTAAATTCAAATTGTCGATGTATGATTTAAGCATTTCTGTATAATACAAGCCATCAAAAATTGTATCAGCAAGGAATTTCGAGTAATTTACGGGTACTAAAGGCAAATAGTTGAAGTCTTCGTGTTCAGGTTTTGACCATAATATTGAATTGGCTTTCTGGTCCAGGTTCCAATTGCAAAATGGAACCAGAACAGCCTTGAATTCCAAACCCTTGGCTTTATGGATGGTTAAAATGCGAATAGCATTCTGCGAATCAGCTGCCGGAACAGATTTGTTCATACCCTCTTCTTCCCAGTACTCCAGAAACTTTTCTGTATCAGCAGGATTCGACTGTGAATAATCGTGAACAAGATCAAGAAAAGCATGAGTATAAGCAATATTTTGATCGAGATTATCTACTTCAAAAATAGATGCCAGGCGCTCTACCAACTCATACAAAGGCAAAACAAGCAGAGAATCAATGCTTCCTTTAAAATCATCAGGCAGGGAATGCATAATATTTTCCTCTGAACTCATGCCTATACTCATCTTCAGATCCGGATGGCCATTTTTATGGTCTGATTCCATTTTCTGAATTTCAAGTCCTGCAAGCAACTTGCCACGGTTGATGTCATCACCAGGTTGAATAAGGTAACGAAGTGCAGCTATTAAGAGGTTTACTGAATCAGAGGCTGAAAGGAAAAGTGATTCATCTGAAATAACATTGATGCTCTTTGAAAATCGTTTTTCTGAATTTTGATTAATCAGATGATCTGCCAGCAGCTTCCCTTCCTTCTTCCCTCTTACAAGCACGGCTATATCACCGGGTGAATTTCCCATTTGCAAGAGATGATCAATATCTTTGCAAAAATGATCCAGCAAAAGAGTATTTTCATGACTTAATTCCTGCTTAGAAAAAAACCTCAATTTTACATTGCCTTGCAACTTACTTTGGCTGACTGCAGTTTGTTCCATGCCTTCATAGATCTTAGAAATTGTCGATTTCATTTCCGGATTCGATTCCAGAAATCCACTGCTCTTTTTTTCTATATCCTGTTCAACAACTTCAATAGCTTTTGGAAATAATGTATTTGTAAACTCAACAATGGTTTTACAGCTGCGCCAATTGAATTTCAGGTTCTTAATTTTAATATATTCTTCCTGAAAATCTTTATGAATTTCATTTGCCAGAATTTCCCAACTGCTGTTTCTCCATCTATAAATTGATTGTTTCACATCTCCAACAAGAAGGCAGTCATATCCCTGCGAAATACTGTTCTCTATCAAAGGAAGAAAGTTTTTCCATTGCATTTTGGAAGTATCCTGAAACTCATCTATTAAAAAATTATTGTAGCGGTTTCCTATTTTTTCATATATGAAAGGAGAAACATTATTATCAATTATTCTATAGATAAAAGCCGAAGAGTCGCTAAGTAGAAATGAATTATGCTGAATCCGGTATTGAGTTATTTTTTCTGAAAGATCAGATAAAATACCAAGAGTATGCAAGTTTCTTAAAATTACTTTGGCAGAATTGTACTTTTTAAAATTTTCATTGAGATAGGCCAAAAGATCTTTCACCAGAGACAATAATTTGTCATTGGCAAGCTGAATCACCAGTTCTTTATTCGATGAATCGCCTGAAGGCCAAGATTCAGGACCATCAAGTAACTTATCAATAAAAGCATTGGGCCTTTCAATAGTTTTGCTTTGAAGTTTTCTAAAATATGATCCTATGCCCCTTCCTTTCTGAAAAAAATCAGAATCATCTAAACCATTATCAGAAATAATTGCAATTCCTGAATCTGCAAATTCAGCAAGTTTTTTCTCGGTATTTGCAATTGTTTTATACAAGTTATTACGAAAGGAATTCAACTGCTCTTTATTGGAAATGGCCTGAAAAATTGAGCTTGATTCAGAAGAAAATTCCTCTTTAAAAACTTCACTTCCCAGATTCTGCAGGTCGTATTTGATATCCCATGACTTTCCTTCAAGTATTCTATTCTCTGAAAAATCCATCATCCAATTCAGTAAAGTAGGATTATCATTCAGTGAATCGATTAATGAATCAACAGCATATTGTAACACTTGTCTGGTTTCAATTTCAATATTGTAGTTGCCGGGAATTCCAAGTTCACGGGTAAAGGCTTTTATGATGCGTTGAAAAAAAGTATCAATTGTCTCAACACTAAACCAGGAATAATTGTGAAGTATGTTCTGAAGAATCGCCGATGCTTTACTCCTGAGATGCTCCTCTTTGAAATTGCTTATTTGCATCAAATCATCAAGGTGTCTTGAAGATTTACCTGTGGCCAGTATATTCAATTCATGAATGATTCTGCCTTTCATCTCTTCAGTGGCCTTGTTAGTGAAAGTCACTGCAAGAATATGCTTAAAATAATCGGTTGTTTCAGTAAAGAGCAATTCAAGAAAAAAATCAATGAGTGATTTTGTCTTTCCCGATCCTGCTGAAGCCCGAATTAGCCTTATATTTGACATAAAATGTACTAGATCAGTTTCAAAAATACTGAAATTTGCAACAATAAAATTGCCAATGGTTCAGGCTATTTGCTTATCTTAAAAAATATTTTTGAAGCAAATCAAACTCATGAGTGAAGATAAGACCATAAGACATTCTGTATCGCCTGATAAATGGGTGGATGAGTATGGCGATTATCTATATTATTTTGCATATACAAGGGTTAATGATAAGCAAATTGCCAATGATCTGATTCAGGATACTTTTTTGGCTGCTCTTTCAGCTCTCTCTTCATTTGAGGGAAGAAGTAGTGAAAAAACATGGCTTACTTCCATTCTGAAAAGAAAAATAATTGACCATTACCGAAAAAACAGCAGGAAAAAGGAACACAATATACTTGACCAGAATTCTGCTGAAGGCAGAGAAAATTTGCCTTTTTATGATTCTGGAGATATGGAAGGAAGTTGGAGAGCTGATCGAACACCGAAGGATTGGCATTTGTCGTCCGGTGATTCTCTGGAAAATGAAGAACTGCGAGAAATAATTTTTAAGTGCATTTCAGTTTTACCTGAAAAATGGGCATCAGTATTCTCTCTGCGAGTAGTAGAAGAGCTATCTACTGAAGATGTTTGTAAGGAACTTGAAATTACATCGTCAAATTTATGGGTCATTCTTCACAGAGCTAAACTACAACTTCGGGATTGTGTTGAGAAAAACTGGTTAAAATAGAGGTCATGACAAAAATGAAAAGAAATATGATGGCTTTTTTGCGAAGGATGATGCTGAGTTGTGAGGAGGCTACTTTTATCTCTACAAAAAAAATAGTTCAGGGTGTTAGTATAAATGATAGAATGAACCTTCAAATGCACCTTGCCGCCTGCAAACATTGCAGAAAATATTATACCCAGACCCGAATTATTACAAAGGCTCTTCGTCACCATGCAAGAATGAGTGGACCCATATCCAATTCAAACCGCATATCTCCGGCAGAAAAATCTAGACTCCAAAAGCTGATTTCCAGCAAAATGCAATTACAGTAATTTTTTTGTAAGGAATGTAAATGATCTTCGTCTTATTGTTTATATTTAATCTAAATTAAAATAATACATTATGAAAACGAAAAGATCAAACTTAAAATCAGCGGTTCTATTAACAACTGCAGTAGTAGGTGGAACAGTTCTTACTTTCGGTGCAGAAAGTTTAAACTCAAATGATTTACTTGAATACTCTTCACTGGGAAGTGGTGCAGAATTAAGAACAGAGCTTCTTGACATCAACAGTATTTCTTCTAAAGCTATTGATAGAATGAATAGCGAAACCACGGTAAAATTCAGTGAATTAAAATGTGGTGAAGGAAAATGTGGTGAAGACAAAAAAGAAGACACTAAGGAAACAAAAAAAGAAGGTGCAAAGACAGAAGCCACTAAGGCAGAAGCCACTAAGGCAGATGAAAGCAAAACAAGCGAATCAAAATGTGGTGAAAACACATGTGGTGGATCTGATGAAAGTTCTGAAAAAGAAAAAGAGGATAAATAGGTTTTCTTAATCAATGGGGTTTTGGGTAGGATGTCCGTATATGATGAGGAGTGTAGGTGAGAATTTTGCGGGCATCCTCATTAAAAAAAAAGTCATGAAAAAATACACAGGCATAGGATTCAGACGCGATATTGCAAATGAAATAATTCAGGGAAAAGCAGTTAAACCATTGTTTATAGAGTTGGCACCTGAAAACTGGATAGACATGGGTGGCTATTGGAAGAAAAAACTTGATGAAGCTGCTTCAAAATATCCTGTTACCTGTCATGGACTGTCTCTTTCCATTGGCAGTCCGGAAGATATAGATTGGGAATTTCTTAAAAAAATTAAAGCTTTTCTCGAAGAGTACAATGTTGAAGTTTATTCTGAACATTTGAGCTATACCAAATCAGGAAATGCCCATCTCTTCGATTTGCTTCCAATTCCTTTCCGAGAGGATGCAATACAACATATTGTTGATCGGATTAAAAAAGTTCAGGATTTCCTCGGAAGGCCAATTGCACTGGAAAATGTTTCCTATTACACTCCTGTTGCAGCAGAAATGAGCGAAGCTGAATTTGTATCCCGAATCATTACTGAATCGGGCTGCGATATGCTACTTGACGTAAACAATGTATATGTAAATGCATACAATCATAAGTATGATGCAAAGAAATTTCTCCGTCAGATGCCTCTTGAAAAAGTAGCTTACATTCATATGGCAGGTCACCTGCAGGTGGAGCCTGATCTGATTATTGATACACATGGCGAAGACATCATTGATCCGGTATACGAATTGTTTGACTTCACCACTCAATTGATAAACCCCGTACCTGTTCTTCTTGAACGCGATTACAATTTCAATGACCTTGAAGAATTGAACATGGAATTGGAAAATATTGACAAAATTTCTTCTAAAAACTGGATAAATCAAGCTCATGTTGTTGCCTGAAACCATAGATATTCAAACCAAACTGGGAAATTATACCAGAACAGGTATTTTGCCTGAAATTCCCGGAATTCATACTAATCATGTAAAACAGTATCGTCGACTGGTTTTTAATGTAATTAAAAACAACATTTTTCAAGCATTCCCTATTGCCGCTAAGATTATTGGCAAAGAACAGTTCACCAACATGATAGATGAATTTTTCAGATTGCATGATGCACAAACTTCGCAGGTTTGGTTGCTGCCTGGCGAATTTTATGAATTTGCAATAACAAACGATTGGAATGAGAAACATTCCTTTCCCTGGCTTACAGACCTGTTACTTTTTGAGTGGATTGAAATTAAAGTACACACTATGCCAAACGGACCAAGACCAAATACCCAGCTTGCAGGACACATCTTTTCATCACAGTTGGTAATTAATCCTGATTTTGAATTAATAAACCTCTCCTACCCGGTTCACATTTTACCTGTAAAAGAAGCAGTTCATAAGAAAGGGGTTTATTACCTTCTAATCTATCGCAACCCCGAATCAGGAAAAGTACACTTCATCAATTTAAGTGTTTTGCATGTTATGATTATTGAGAGTTTGAAAAACAATCGGGATTCTCTTAACAATATCCTTCCCAGTATAGCAAAAATATTCCATATTAAAGATGTTTTTCAATTCCAAACAGCCATAAAATCTTTTATACTAGATCTTATTGATCAGCAGTTTGTATTAGGATTTCATATACAATAAGTTCTACAGAAAACCAACTCAAACCAATTAATTGGTATCCATTTTTTAAATACCTTTGACCATATTAAATAAAGATATGGCCAGAAAAATACCAGTAATACGCAATACAAATTACTTCTACTTTATTCCACAAATCGGGATATTGCTTATCATCATTTATACATTGTATTATCTTGAAGTGAGCCATTATACCCTTTTAGGCTTATCTCTTTATTTTCTTCTGTCCATTTATTTAAAAGTACTAATACCTAAATGGCACAGAAAGGGAATTTTTTATCTTAAAAAAGGAGAACTTAAAGGCTCTATTCTTGCCTTTCAGAAAAGTTACCAGTATTTTCAGAAATATGCCTGGATTGATCAATACAGAGCTTTTACGCTTTTTAGTACTTCCCAATTCTCCTACTCTGAGATGGCTTTAATGAACATAATTTATTGTTGCGAGCAGCTGGGAGATAAAAAGAAAATATACCGCGTTACTTTTGATGAGATCACGGAATCCGCGGTGCGGAAGGCCTTTCAGAGCCCGCACTCGATCGATATGAATCGCCCGACGGAAAAGTGGTGCTGTACAAGC
>CAYWBC010000102.1:10121-12523 GCA_964456285.1 uncultured Bacteroidales bacterium | reverse complement strand
AAGGCATTGATAATTACAGGAATTCTTCTTGTAAGGATAATCAAGGAAATATTTGGTTTGGCACCATTAATGGCATTGTAAAATTTGTTCCTGGCGCTGACATTCCAACTGATTATATACCAAAGACTCATTTATGTGGGATAAAACTGTTTTTTAAGAATATAGATGAAACTCAATTTGCGGATAGTCTCTCAGCCTGGTACTCGATTCCTCCATCTTTAGTTCTGCCATACAAACAAAACAATCTTACTTTTGAATTTGTAGGCATAAACCTTCGAAATCCAGAAGCAGTGCAATATCGATGGAAATTGGAAGGTTTTGATGATGAGTGGACCCCGCCCCTGGAGCAACGTGAAGTTACTTTCTCTAATTTACCTCCCGGAGATTATACTTTTCTTGTAATGTCTGGCAATGAATTAAATCATTGGAATGAAGATCCTGTTAGCTATTCATTTACTATATCTCCTCCTGTATGGAAGAAATTTTGGTTTAAGATATCAGTGATTCTTTTAATAGGATTGATAGTCTGGAGAATAGTGCATTTACGATTCAGGCGAATTAAAGTAAAAAATAAAATTGCACAGGAAAGACTGGAAATGGAAAAAAATATTATTGAGCTTGAGCAGGAAGCTGCTCGTTTGCAGATGAATCCTCATTTCATTTTCAACTCACTAAATTCAATTCAGGGCTTTATTGCATCAAATGAATCTTTCCTGGCAAAACGCTACCTGGCAAAGTTTGCACGCCTGATGCGGCTTATACTGGAGAATGCACGCGAAGAATATATCCCTCTGCAGAATGAAATAGATATTCTTGACAACTACCTGGAACTGGAGAAACTCAGAACAAACGATAAATTCGATTTTGCTATTACTGTTAGTGAAATGATTGATGCGGAGAATGCGGAAATTCCACCCATGATGATTCAGCCTTTTGTTGAGAATGCTATTGTGCATGGCATCATATCCAAAGATGGGCGAGGAAAAATATCAATTAATTTTACCGAGGAGAACAATTCTCTTTTCTGTGAGATAATTGATGATGGAATTGGCAGAGAACAAGCTTCAAAGAATAAATCTCAAAAATTATCAAAGCATAAGTCAACGGGTATTTCAGTTACAATGAAACGACTTGAACAGCTAAAATTATTAACTGGTGAAGAAGCTGGTATTTCAATTGAAGATTTGGTGGATAATAGCATACCACTGGGCACCAAAGTTACGATCCAAATACCTTTTGAATCTTTTTAGATATTAATTAACTTCAACCCAATGTTTAGTGCCATAATAGTAGACGATATTGACAATTCAAGAGTTACATTGGCTCATGATCTTCAAGAATATTGTCCGCAAATTCATGTAATTGGTGAGGCAGGTTCTGTTGAAAGTGCAGTTAAAGAAATTACTAAGAAACAACCTGAAGTAGTATTTCTTGACATTCAGCTTGGCGATGGCACTGGTTTCGACATACTTGAGAAAATCGGAGATATCAATTTTCAGGTGATCTTTACTACAGCTCTGGATTCTTACGGAATACGGGCTATCAAATTTAGTGCTCTGGATTATTTACTGAAACCCATTGATCCTGATGAATTAATAGCTGCAGTAAGTAAGCTTGAGAAAAGCTCAAAAAATGAAGATGTTAAAAATAGCATTAATTTTCTGCTTGAAAACATCAGGGACATTCAACCAAAAGCTAAACGAATTGCTTTGAATAGTGCTGATAAAATAAATATGGTTCAAATAGAAGATATTATACGTTGTGAATCACAAGGATCATATACTATTTTTTATCTTATGAATAAGGAGCAGATCGTTGTAACGAAAAACCTGAAGGAATACGAACAACTCCTTGATGAGCACTCTTTCATTCGTGTACATCATTCTCATCTTATTAATTTTTCATACTTAAAGGAGTTTGTGAAGAAAGATGGCGGTTATGCAATTATGACCGATAATTCACAAGTACCTGTATCCTTTAGAAAGAGGAATAAATTACTGGAAATGATTGGAATATAGAGAAATTAGAACAATAGATTTTCTCGTACTTCAACACTTATTCCCTATTCTTTACACTTATCAAAACTATCCGGACACTTATTGTTTTGCCAAAATTTCCTCCCTGCCAGTCCATACTTTTAGCTTAAAATTTTAACCAATCAGGAGGAAAAAATTATGAAAAATTTAAAAATCAAATCAAACACAAGTCGGTCATTTGTTATGACCATTATACTTCTTTCTATTCTCTGTCTTGCAACATCAAAAACTTTTTCACAAGAATTTGAAGAGAATGATAAAACTCAATCTCCCTATTTTATGGTGATCAGTGATAAAGGTGATACTGATCCCTTGCCATTAAAAAATACCAGAAATAATGCCCATCATCTTTAAAAATATCCGCCG
>CAYWBC010000102.1:5326-10111 GCA_964456285.1 uncultured Bacteroidales bacterium | reverse complement strand
AGAGCAGATGTAAATATTGTTGGTGTAATTGCGGATGTAATAGTAACTCAGGAATATAAAAATGAAGGGAAGAATGCACTGGAAGCAATATATACTTTTCCTGCTTCATCGAATGCAGCAGTTTATGCAATGGAAATGATGGTTGGTGACCGGAAAATAGTTGCCAAAATTGAGGAAAAGAATAAAGCCCGTCAGCAGTATAGTCAGGCAAAATCGGAAGGAAAACGAACATCTCTTCTCGAGCAAAGTCGCCCGAATGTATTTCAAATGAATGTGGCGAATATCATGCCCGGTGATGATATAAAGGTGATATTGAAATACACTGAAATGCTTGTTCCTGAAAAAGGAACCTACAAATTCGTTTACCCTACGGTTGTTGGACCACGTTATTCAGAGCATAAATCATATAATGACCAATTTGTAAACACTCCCTATCTGAAAGAAGGCGAATCAAGCAGTTATAATTTAGATATTGACGTAAATATTTCAGCTGGTATGCCATTGCAGAATATTAATAGTAATACACACAAGATTGATATCGAATATCCAAAATCAAGCATTGCAGTTATTCAATTAGATCCTTCAGAAAATAAGGCCGGCAATCGTGATTTTGCTATAGAGTATAAACTATCCGGCGATAAAATCGAATCTGGATTATTGCTCTACGAACATGGCGATGAGAACTTCTTTTTATTGATGGTTCAGCCTCCAAAACATGTTATTAAAGAAAACATACCTCCACGCGAATATATCTTTATTGTTGATGTTTCAGGATCGATGCGGGGATTTCCAATTTCAGTTACCAAAAAGCTGATGCGTAATCTTATAGTAAATCTTCGGTCAAATGATAAATTTAATGTAATGGTTTTTGCCGGAACATCAGGATGGATGGCAGAAGAATCGGTCTCTGCTACTTTATCCAATATCGAAAGGGCTAATAGTTTTATCGATAATCAACAGGGTGGAGGCGGAACAAATCTACTATCTGCTATGAACAAAGCCCTTACTTTTCCTAAACACGATGAATCAGTATCTCGCTCTTTCGTTGTTGTAACCGATGGATATATCAGTGTTGAAAAAGAAGTATTTGATTTGATACGGAAAAACAATGACAATGCTAATCTTTTTGCCTTTGGAATAGGATCAAGTGTTAACCGTTATTTAATAGAAGGAATGGCCCATATGGGAATGAGTGAACCTCTTATTGTTTTAAATGCCAATGAGGCCGACATTGAAGCTGAAAAATTCAGGCAGTATATTAATTCACCGGTATTAACAAACGTAAAGAGTAGTTATTCAGGTTTTGAAGTATATGATGTTGAGCCAGTTAGTATTCCAGATGTAATGGCTGAAAGACCAGTTATATTGTTTGGAAAATACAAAGGAGATTCCAAAGGAACTATTACAATTAAAGGCACTTCAGGGAATGGTTGGTACAGAAAGACCTTTGATGTTAGCCAGGTGGTGCCTGACAACAAAAATTCTGCTCTTCGTTATCTATGGGCTCGTAAACGGATACAAATGCTTGATGACTATAACAAAATTGCTCATAATTCAAATGGTGTTCAGGAAGTAACAAACCTGGGATTGAAATACAATCTGTTGACTGCATATACTTCCTTTATTGCTATTGAAGAAGAGCTGGTAGCAAACGAAGGCTGGGTTACAACAGTAAAGCAAGCTTTGCCTCTTCCACAAGGAGTCCCAAACTCAGCAGTTGGTTTTGAGATGGAAATCGAAGAAGAGAATTTTTCATTCTTCTTTCATAAAGATCTTATTCTATTGACCGATTTTTCAGATGAACTTAAGGGAAAAATCAAACGCAAAATAGAATCTGAACTTATTAATAACCTGAATTTATGCTTTAGCAAGTACGTCTCTCTGATTGATGCGATAGAAATTACAATTGACGAGAATGGTAAGGTAAAGAATGTAAAGATAGAAGGGAAAAATATAAGCGATGAAATGAGAAAAGAGTTATTGAAATGTACCTATAAAGAGAATTTTGATGATTTCAAAGTATCAAAAGAGTGGGCATTTAAAATTACTTTCTAGCAATCCCTAATATAACGTGGGATCATATTATTGATCCCACATTCCTTCAAATTACACATTAAAAACTTAAAGCTATGAATTATTCATTCAAAAAAAATAAACCTGGAATCAGAGGCATATTGCTGGCATATGTTTCATTAGCGCTCGTAATTCTATACAGCCTATTTAGGCAAGAGAAAAACATGACTGCAGCTCAACAGGAATTCAAATATACTCCAGAAAAAACAATCCTAACAGAAGAGGTTAATTGCCGGGAGAGCATCACTTTTATCCTGGGAGAAGACAGGGGAAAAGATAATCCATATTATTCCGAAGCAATAAATTACTATTTGTATAACGAGAAGGGGAGAACAGAGTATCTGGTAACTGAATGCAGATCGTTACTAGAGGTGAGGGATTACCTGACAGAGAATCCTCCATCAAATAATCTTCCCTGGGGATTAGTTAATCTTGTTTCTCATGGAAATCAGTGGCTGGGATTAAGTGCACGGGTTACACCCGATTCAAAACGTGCGACTACTGAGCTTATTAAGGAGCATCTCAAAGAAGGATTGTTTCCTGAAGTATCGGACTCCTTGCTTGATGATAAATCTGAATTGTATATTCATGGTTGTGGAATAGGTAAGAACAAAGAACTGGTCCGGGTTATTCAGTTAGCATTTGGAGGGAAAAACAAATTGCCAGCCATTTCAGCTTCCGAATTGTATGAGTATTATACTTCAACAAAGTACAATGGAGCTATTCAGAAAAGTGATCGTTACCTGGCAGAGACTTGGTCAGTATGCTATAAAATGGGATATAAGCCCAGTGAAAGAAAGCTGTGTCAACAATTTAATGACCAATATTCTGATGTTGAAATTGACTGGAAGGATGCTTTAAGTCGTAAAGAACCCAGATGGGCAGGAGATATCTATCATTATAGCTTTGAGGTTCCGGTAAAATGGGTAATACCTTATCCCGATAAAGACTCTTTGCCTGACGTATCGACAAAAGAATTACAGCTAAACTGGCTAAAGAAGCAAAGCAATATTTGTAATATGCTTGATAAAGTTGATATCCCGGTCGAAAAATTTAATTGGTGGTATAGAATGGTTTATATTAATAATGAGGATGGAACTCGTTCACCTGCAATATGGGTAAAAGGCTATTGCACAATTTTGGTTGTCATTAAACCTCTGATTGACGATGATAAGAAGGAGATTGCAGTGAATACCTCATATTAATGAGCATGAATATATTGAGGATTTATTTCTCTAAAATATAAACTTAATCCTAAACAAGAATGTTGGATATTAATCAGCAATGTTTGCTTATGATGCAGAAGAATCCAATACAATGAAAAATGGCTGTTGTTATGAAAATACTAACCTGTAAATATTATCTGACCACAATATTTCCTGAAAAGCAAATTTGAGCAAATAGCAAATCAGCTCAACAAGCCACGAATATAAAGAAGAAACACCTGGAAATTTACAGGTGTATCCAGTACAAGAGAACAGCCCGCTTTTATCAATTCTTTGGTTGACATCGAGGATTTATCTGCAACAGCAATAATAATGCAATTCTTAAAGGTATCAAGAGTTTTTTGAACGCAGTTTAGCATCTCTGATTTATTATTAGGCACATCAACAACAACCACTTCAGGTTTGACTTCTAAAGTTTTGGGATTGTAGTTCTGGAGAGAGACGCAGGAACAATTAGGTGCAGCACATTTTATTACAGGGGCAAACGCCCCTCTGCCGGTTTCCATATCTTCATGAATTATTAAACATCTGTCATCAATCAGATCAATATTCGATAAAGATAGTATTGATCTGTCTTCTTCAACAATGTCTTCAGTAGGAAGAGTAAAACAAATACGAGTTCCTTTAGTATATGACAAGTCAACCCAAATCATCCCTCCAAGCAATTCAACAATGCCTTTTGAAATAGAAAGTCCCAGTCCGGTACCGCCAAATTTTCTTGAAATCGATTCTTCTCCCTGTCTGAATCTTTGAAATATGGTATGGCATTTTTGTTCATCTATACCTATGCCAGAGTCTTCAACATAAATAAGAGCATATGCATTATCGTATTTTCCTCCTAACCGGACAGTCCCTTCTTCAGTAAATTTAATTGCGTTGCTTAGCAAGTTAAACAAAACCTGTTGTACACGACTGGGATCAAGAGTAACATTGTCATTCACACCACTTGGAAATCCGCTGTTGATGATCTTAATATGTTCTTTGTTACTGATCTTTTTAAAATTTTCAAAAAAATCAAGAGCATCTTTAAAAACATGGCTAAGCCGGAAATTCACTTTATTTATTTTCAATTGATTGGATTCAATCATAGAAATATCTATGATGTCATCTATCAATTTTAGCAGTCGCTCTCCATTGGTATTTATTATTTGGAGGAACCTGAGTTTCTTTTCTTCAGACAATTGTTGATTTTGTAATAAATCGCTAAATCCAAGGATGCCATTTAGGGGAGTTCGAATTTCATGAGACATATTGGCAAGAAAAACTGATTTAAGCCTGTCGGCCTCTTCTGCTTTCTTTTTCTCCACTTCAAGACCTATTGCATAACGTTTACGCACTTTAATTTCTTCCTTTAAAGTAACATTTGTCTCACTTAGTTCAATTGTACGCTCTTTTACCGTTACATCCAGGTTGTTTTTTGCGATCTCAAGATTCTTGTTTTCTGTAAATGATTTTATCCTTGTATTGAATAGAATGCGTGATACAA
>CAYWBC010000102.1:0-5226 GCA_964456285.1 uncultured Bacteroidales bacterium | reverse complement strand
TTCTAATATTTTTTTTAGGTAATTCATGCTTTGAGCTTATTTAAAAATATGAATTTATTCACTCAAAACAGAAAAAATCAACAATTTTTGTTAGCAAATTTCATTTTAAATTAATCCACACGCTTGATCCATGCCTGAGGATCTGTCTCAGCCTGTATTTTATTAAGTAGTTGATCGGCCTCAGATTTGCTGCTAAACACGTCATAACTAACAGCATGCAGACTTCCGATTTTCCCAAATTTTTCTGAGTTATACCCTTTTTGATTTAGATCAATTACCAGTTTATCTGCATTTTGTTCATTACTGAAAGCACCGGCTACAACATAATATTTTGTTCCCTGGTGAATTTGTTTTTTCTGAGGTACTGCTTCAGGTATGATGTTTTCTTCAGGAACTTCATCTTCAACAATTGTTGATTTGGTAGCTTCTTCATAAGATTCTATAACGTAATTGTCCTCTTCAATATTTGGTTCTTCAATTATCATTTCTTCTGAATCTGATTTTTTAAAGAAAGCTGGAAGGTCTTTGTTATACATGAAATAACCTGTGATCAAAATGCCATTGATTAAAACAATAATGGCTACCCATAATAAGATGTTTTTCTTGCTGGTTTTCTTTTCAGAAGGCCCTTCATTTGATACAGTTGATTGATATGAATAAGCTTTTGATGGCTGAGAGCTTGTGCTTTTTTCAGCCTGCTGAGCTTGCAATTTTGCATGTGTATTTTTTTCTCTTTCAAGTCTTTCTTTTTCTGCTTGATCTTTCTTTACCTTTTCTTCATGCTCCTTTTTTTCCTGTTCCAGCTTTGCTTTCTCATCCTGAGTCTTTTTCTCTTGTTCCAGCTTTGTTTTTTCATCCTGAGTCTTCTTCTCTTGTTCCAACTTTGCTTTTTCATCCTGAGTCTTCTTCTCAAGCTCAGCTTTCGCCTTTTTCTCTTGTTCCAGCTTTGCGTTATCCTCTTGAGTCTTTTTAGCTTCTTCTGCTTTTGCCTTCTCCACTTTTTCCTTTTTCTCTTCTTCCACTATTACCCTCTCTTTCTTTACCTCTTCTTTTTTAACCGTTTTTTCTGTTGGCTTAGGCTGGGCAGTAGTATTTACATCATCTCCTTCAAGAGAAATTTTGCCAGAGGAACTTTTGATTAGAGTTCCTAATTTTTCTAAAGGATATTTTTGGCCTTTATCGAGTTTCGCAATGACTGATTTAACAAATGAATCTACTTTTTCTTTTGCTTTTTCCCTGTCGAGATCTTCTATTTTAGAAATAGTATCGACAAGCATTCCATCGTTATATTGTAGGAACTCGTTGAATACTATAGTTAAGGGATTTCTTTGTTTGACAATGAATGCACCAAAATCAGGCACGATGACTCTATTGTTTTTTTCAAGGATTTGATTGATATATTTTTCCATCTGGATAATTTTTTCGTAAATTTAATATAAAGCAAAATTAATAAATATCAACAGTACAACACATTGAAGATTTAAACAATTAATTGTGGGGTGCTTTTTTGATTTTTTTAATGAAATTTTCATGATTTTACTTTCTTTGCTTTCTTTGATAACGGGTATAGTATGAAATACAGGAATATTTTAGGTATAGATTTTGGTGGCTCAGGAATAAAAGGAGCTCCTGTCGATACAAAAACCGGAATTCTTCTCAAGAAACGTCATAGAATTCCAACGCCAACACCTGCTTCACCACAGGATGTTTCTGATGTGATCCAAAAGATAGTGAAACACTTTAAATGGAAAGGGGCTATTGGTCTGGCATTCCCTGCTGTTGTTGTAAATGGAGTAGTGAAAACTGCCTCGAATATTGATAAAAGCTGGATAGGGGAAAATGCTTCAGAGCTAATAATAAATAAGACGGGTCTCCCTACATATGTTTTGAATGATGCTGATGCTGCCGGCATGGCTGAAATAAAATTCGGTGCTGGAAAAGATAAAAAAGGATCAGTACTTCTTATCACAGTTGGAACTGGTATAGGAACAGTATTTTTTGCCAGTGGTAAGTTAGTTCAGAATACAGAATTAGGACATGTATTTCTCAAATCAGGAATAAAAGCTGAAGATTTTACTTCAGATGCAGTAAGGAAAAATGAAGGACTTGGATGGGATGAATGGGCAAAACGCTTTAATGTTTACCTCCAGGAAATGGAAAAATTATTTTGGCCAGAGTTAATTATTATCGGAGGAGGAGTGAGCAAGAAACCTGAAAAATTTGTTAACGAACTTAATGTTCAAACAAAAGTTGTGATGGCAAAGGCAAAAAATGAAGCAGGTATAATTGGCGCTGCTCTTGCATGCCGGGCAAATCGCAAGTTATTTCAATAGAAATATCAGGAAGAAGAATTGTCAAAAGGAGTTCGGTTTAAAATTGATCTTCCCAGGGTAATTTCATCAGTATACTCTAACTCATCACCAAAAGATACACCACGGGCAATGACAGATATTTTATCTACATGATCTTTGATTTTCTTGTATATATAATAATTGGTTGTATCCCCTTCCATTGTAGCGCTTAGAGCAAAAATCACTTCCTTAACTTCTTCTGAGCTCACTCTCCCGATAAGTGATTCTATCTCCAGATCATTCGGCCCAATGCCTTCCATGGGCGAAATGATTCCTCCTAAAACATGATACACTCCATTATATTGCATGGTATTTTCAACCGACATCACGTCTCTAACATTCTCAACAATACAAATAATTGAATTATCACGTTTGCCCGAAGAACAAATGGAGCAGATTTCAGTATCGGATAAATTATGACATGTTTTACAAAATACAATATTCTCCACCAGATTATTAATGGCAGTGCCAAAAGCAAGAGCGTCTTCTTTTCTTTGTCTTAAGAGGTAAAGAGCCATTCGCAGTGCACTGCGTTCACCAATTCCGGGCAAACTCGAAAATTGTTCTATTGCTTCTGCCAATAGCGTGGAGGGATAATTTTCACTATGCATATGTTCCAGCTTAAAATATTACAAAATTACTATCATTGCATACGGGCAACAATATTTTTGTCCGAAATGATTTAACAATTCTATTGGAAAATTTCAGAACGGGAAAATGAATCCATATTTAATTTTAGCAGTTATTCTGGGATATTTTACATTGTTGCTGATTATCAGCACAATAACTGCTAAAAAGGCGAATAGCAAAAGTTTTTTTATCGGCAACAGAAGATCTCCCTGGTACATTGTATCTTTTGGAATGATTGGGGCATCTCTTTCAGGGATAACATTCATTTCTGTGCCCGGATGGGTATTGACCAGTAAATTCTACTACATGCAAATGGTTTTTGGATATTTATTAGGTTATGCTGCCATTGTGCATGTCCTTCTTCCATTGTATTACAAATTAAATCTTACCTCAATTTATGCATATCTGAAATCGAGATTCGGTATTGTATCCTATAAAACCGGGGCCGTCTTTTTTCTAATTTCAAGAATTATAGGAGCATCATTTCGCTTGTTTATAGTTGCCAACGTTCTGCAGATAACAGTTTTTGATAAGCTTGGAATTCCTTTTGTATTAACCATTTTCATTACCCTGATGTTTATTTATATATATACTTTCAGGGGTGGAATAAAAACCATAGTCTGGACCGATACCCTGCAAACATTATTCATGTTAACAGCTGTAATAGTTAGCATAATCTTTATTGCCCATAGCCTTAACCTTGACCTGAAATCATTGTATTACTCAATAGCCAATGATGAGAATAGCAAGGTTTTCAATTTTTCCAGTTGGAGGGAAGGAAGTTTTTTCTTTAAACAATTCCTTAGTGGAGCATTCATTACTATTGTAATGACCGGCTTGGATCAGGATATGATGCAGAAAAATCTAAGTTGCCGAAACTTGAAAGATGCACAAAAGAATATGTACTGGTATAGTGCTCTGCTGGTTCCGGTAAATATTTTGTTCTTATCACTGGGTATTCTCCTGGTGCAGTTTTCCTTTGCAAAGGGTATTCAGCTTCCTGAATATACCGATAATTTGTTTCCACTTTTAGCAACTGGTGAACATATGCCTGCTATTCTGGGAATTATTTTTATGCTTGGGCTTATTGCAGCAGCCTATTCAAGTGCTGATTCTGCAATTACAGCCTTAACAACATCTGTAACCATTGATATTTTTGATGCAGAAAATCTGGAAGAACAAAAGCTGCGTAAACTTCGCTGGATGATTCATGTAGTTGTTTCATTGATAATTGGAGCGGTCATTTTTGTTTTTCGAATATTAAATAACGAGGCAGTGATCAGCACACTTTTTAAAGCTGCCGGATATACTTATGGTCCCCTTTTGGGTCTTTATGCATTTGGACTTTTTACTAAGCTGCATCTTCGGGATATCTATGTACCCATAGTAGCTATTTGTGCACCAGTTTTTTCCTTCCTGATAAAGAAGCTTCTTGAAATGTTAATTAGTGATTATCATGCAAGTTTTGAGATACTTGTTTTGAATGGATTCATTACATTTGTTGGATTGCTGGTAATAGCTAAAAGATCTCATGCTAAAATCGCGAATACAAATTCATATTAATGAATTTTTTTTAATATCAGGAATTATAGGTGAGAGGTGAAAACAAGTACACAATTAGAAAATATTAGATTGTTATAAACCCTAAATCCTTGTATAAAGTACTTTAAAACTATAAGTTTTTCTATTGAAACTTTATAAACCAAAATCATGGCTAGAAAATTTAATTATCAAATAAAATCCAAAGGCATTTCTATATTCGGCCTGACTCTCATCTATTTTTTATCATGTTTCTTCGTATTTGCTCAAACTGATGATGATCCTTATTTGTGGTTAGAAGATGTTGAAGGTGAAAAGCAATTGGAGTGGGTGGAAGCTCAAAATAGAAGAACATTAGATTATATATCCAATATTGATGGCTATCAGGCGCGATTTGACACATGCTATAAGTTTATAACAGCCAGTGATAAGCTTCCATATCCTGATATCCACGGAGACTTTATCTATAATTTCTGGCAGGATAAGGCAAATCCCAGAGGTATATGGAGGAGGATTTCTTACCTTGATTACCTTAGTAAGAATGATACATGGGAAACCGTTATTGATATTGATAGATTGTGTGAAACTGATAGTTCTAATTGGACCTTTGTTAGGGAATATTTTATTCCAGGAAACAATAAAATTTGTGCTATTCAACTATCTAAAGGAGGATCAGATGCTGCAGTAATAAGAGAGTTTGATCTGG
>CAYWBC010000101.1:0-12721 GCA_964456285.1 uncultured Bacteroidales bacterium | reverse complement strand
CTTCCCTGGCAAAGAACTTCAAAAAAAACATTGAAAGAGCCATTCAGGAAAAAGGAGGTATTGCTGAAAAACTTTTCTACCATGCACTGAAAATTGCTTACAAATACAATGGCAACGGATGGGACAAAGGCAAAGGTATAAAAAGGTTTCTTTGGCCCTTAATGAAACTTTATGATTCCATTCTTTTTAAGAAAATTAGAGCTGGATTTGGAGGGCGTTTAAAGTTTTTTGTTGGTGGTGGCGCATTACTTGATATAGAACTTCAAAGATTCTTCTTTGCAATCGGGATGCCAATGTTCCAGGGATATGGTTTGACAGAAGCTTCGCCAGTAATATCTTCCAATAATTTTGAGAAGGTTAAAATGGGATCTTCCGGTACTCTCGTTTCTGATCTGGAGCTTAAAATATGTGATGATGATGGGGACTCTTTACCTGTTGGTGAGAAAGGAGAAATAGCAGTGAAGGGAGAAAATGTAATGAAAGGATATTGGAAAAATGAGTCTGCCACAAAGGAAACTATAAAAAAAGGCTGGTTGCATACCGGAGATATGGGATACATAGATAATGATGGTTTTCTTTTTGTTCTTGGAAGATTTAAAAGTCTCCTGATAGCTGATGATGGTGAGAAGTTCAGCCCGGAAGGAATTGAAGAAGCATTTACAGACAATTCTTCATTTATTGACCAATGTATGATGTACAATAATCAAAAACCATATTCGGTTTGTTTACTTCTTCCTAATAAAGAAGCTGTATTAAAATACATAAGGGAAAATAATATTTCTGAGGATGAAAAATATGAACAAATTCTGATGAAATTGAATGAGGAACTTAGCAAATACCGGAAGGGTGGTGAATTTGAATCCATGTTCCCGCAGCGCTGGCTACCTGCTGCTATCGGAATCCTCAGTGAAGCATTCTCAGAAGAAAACAGAATGATAAATAGTACAATGAAAATGGTACGCCCAAAAATAACAGAAATTCACCAATCGACTTTGGATTTCCTATATTCTCCGGAGGCCAAATCAATTACGAATAATCGAAACATGAAGGAAATTAAGAGCTTTTTGGCTTAAGGAATAGGAGATAGAATCATTTCACTGTACAACTCAGAAATAAATCAACTAATTTTGCATTCTTGTTTGAAATGGGATTGAACAGTATTGAAGTACCTTTGTATATACTAATCTATACCTTGATATTTCAGACATTTAACTGCAATAGGTAAATTCTTAATAGACAGTATCTCTAATGGCAAAAAACAGTAATATCGAAAACGAGCTTAGAAGTAGGATTCTTATTCTTGACGGGGCAATGGGAAGCTTACTTCAGGAGTATAAGTTGAACGAGAATGATTATCGTGGAAAGCGTTTTGAAAATTCAGACACTGATTTGAAAGGCAACAACGATCTACTATCTATTACCAGACCAGACGTTATCAAAGAAATTCATGAGAAATACCTTGAAGCAGGTGCAGATTTGATAGAAACAAACACTTTTAATGCAAACAGAATATCGCAAGCCGATTATAAGCTGGAGGAACTTTCTTATGAAATGAATCTTGCCTCAGCGAAAATTGCTAAAGAACTGACGTCAAAATATACAGCTCTCACACCTGATAAACCACGGTTTACAGTTGGAGCAATGGGGCCAACTAACAAAACTGCTTCATTATCTCCTGATGTCAATGATCCTGGTTACAGGGCCGTATCATTTGACGGATTTAAAGCTGCTTATGCTGAGCAAACCAGAGGATTGATTGATGGTGGAGTTGACTTGTTAATGATTGAAACGGTCTTTGACACATTAAATGCCAAAGCTGCCCTTTATGGTATTGAAGAAGTGTTTTCTGAAAAGGGATTGGAATTACCAATCATGGTTTCTGGTACCATAACAGATGCCAGTGGACGAACACTTTCAGGACAGACTATTGAAGCCTTTCTGAATTCTATATCACATTTGAAGATATTAAGCGTGGGGGTAAATTGCTCCTTAGGTGCCCGTGACATGAAGCCTTATGTTGATACATTAAGCAAAAAAACTCCTTATTATACAAGTGCACATCCTAATGCCGGTTTGCCTAATCAATTTGGAGGATATGATGAAACTCCTTCTCAAATGGCACAATACATCGAACCATATCTTCAAGATAAAAACGTAAATATCATTGGAGGTTGTTGTGGAACCACTCCAGAGCATATTAAGGCTCTGGCAGAAATGGCCAAAGCTTACAACATCAGACCTCTTCCAAAAATTGAAAAACAAACTCAACTGAGTGGACTTGAATTGTTAACAATATCCTCCGGAAGCAATTTTGTAAATATTGGGGAAAGAACCAATGTGTCTGGCTCTAAGAAGTTTGCCCGTTTAATTAAGGAAGAAAACTTTGAAGAAGCTCTTTCTATAGCCAGGGATCAGGTTGAGAATGGCGCCCAGATTATTGATGTCTGCATGGATGAAGCTATGATAGATGGTGAAAAAACCATGGCCAAATTTCTTAACCTGATAGCCTCAGAGCCAGAAATAGCACGTGTTCCCATAATGATCGACTCCTCAAAATGGTCGGTTATTGAGTCTGGATTAAAATGCGTTCAGGGTAAAGGTATCGTTAATTCCATTTCACTTAAAGAAGGGGAAGATGTATTTATAGAACATGCAGAAAAAGTGCTTAAATACGGTGCTGCTGTAGTTG
Organism: uncultured Bacteroidales bacterium; assembly: GCA_964456285.1. GTDB lineage: Bacteria > Bacteroidota > Bacteroidia > Bacteroidales > UBA10428 > UBA10428. Next base: position 10,032 of record CAYWBC010000101.1, on the reverse strand, counting down.
TAATGGCTTTTGATAAAAAGGGGCAAGCCGATTCTTTCGAACGAAAAATTGAGATCTGTAAGAGAGCATATGATATTTTAACAAAGAAAGTCGGGTTTCCTGCCGAATCAATAATATTTGATCCAAACATTCTTGCTATTGCTACAGGTATTGAGGAACACAATAATTATGCAGTAGATTTTATTAATGCAACAAAATGGATTAAAGAAAATTTGCCTTATGCCAAAGTTAGCGGTGGAGTGAGCAATCTGTCATTCTCTTTCAGAGGGAATAATGCCGTCAGAGAGGCAATGCATTCAGCTTTTTTATACCATGCAACAAAAGCAGGCATGGACATGGGAATAGTTAATCCAAGCATGTTGGAAGTATATGATGATATCCCTGCTGATCTTCTTGAGTTGGTAGAAGATGTGATTTTCAACAGAAGGGACGATTCTACAGAAAGATTAATCGAATTCGCAGAAACTGTTAAACAGCAGGATAAAATAGAAGTCAAAAGAGACGATTGGAGAAATGGATCGGTCCAGGAACGCTTAAACCATGCGCTTGTTAGAGGTATAGTAGAATACATTGATGATGATGTCCTTGAAGCCAGAAAAGAATACCCAAAGGCAATCAACGTAATCGAAGGCCCCTTGATGGATGGTATGGCAATTGTTGGGGACCTGTTTGGTTCAGGCAAAATGTTTCTTCCACAGGTAGTAAAAAGTGCCCGGGTTATGAAAAAAGCCGTTGCTATTCTTCTTCCTTTTATCGAAGAGGAAAAGGATGCCGATGAAAAATCAAGGAGCATCGGGAAGATACTTCTGGCAACAGTAAAAGGAGATGTTCATGACATAGGTAAAAATATTGTAGGTGTTGTTTTGGGTTGTAACAATTATGAGATCATTGATCTTGGTGTTATGGTACCCAGTGAAAAGATCCTCAAAACTGCTGTTGAACAAAACGTTGATATTATAGGTCTTAGCGGACTAATAACTCCCTCTCTCGAAATCATGGTAGACTTTGCAAAAGAAATGAAAAAGCAAGGGATCCATAAACCATTACTCATTGGTGGTGCAACAACTTCAAAAATACATACGGCAGTTAAAATAGAAACACAAACCGATACACCGGTTATTCATGTGAAGGATGCCTCACGCAGTGTTGGAGTGGTAAACAGTATGATATCACAAGACCTGCGGAAAAACTATGCAGCCCAGATTAAAAAGGAATATGAAGACCTTCGGTCCAGTTATTCAAATTCTAGTTCAAAAGTAAAATACCTGAGTCTGGAAGAAGCACGTAAGAATAAATTGAACCTGGACTGGGAGAATTCTACAATTTACAAACCAAAATTTCTGGGTTTAAAGGTATTTAAAAACTTTCCCATCCATGAGATAAGAGAATATATAAGCTGGGTTTTCTTTTTTGTTGTTTGGCAATTGCGGGGCAAATTCCCTGAAATTCTGGATGATCCGAAAATGGGTGAAGAAGCACGTAAGATTTTTGATGACGCAAACAGACTGCTCGACAGAATTGAAAAAGAAGACCTTATTAAGGCAAATGGGGTGCTTGGTTTTTTCCCCGCAAATTCGGTGGGTGATGACATTGAAGTCTATAATAATGAAACCAGGGATAAAACCTTAGTAAGTTTTAGAAATTTGCGCAACCAGGTAATGAAAGAAAAGGGGTCTCCAAACCTCTGCTTATCCGATTTCATTGCGCCCAAAGAAACTGGAAAGATTGATTATATTGGAGCTTTTGCCCTCACTTCAGGTTTGGGTATGGAAAATATTCTTTCTGAATTTAAAAAAGACCATGACGACTATAATGACATTATGATTAAAGCTCTGGCCGACAGACTTGCTGAAGCTTTCACAGAACTTTTACATCTTAAAGTCAGGAAAGAATACTGGGGATATGCTCCCAATGAGCAATTATCATTGAATGATCTTTTGCTTGAAAAATATCAGGGAATAAGGCCTGCTCACGGTTACCCTGCATGTCCCGATCATTCAGAAAAAGAAACACTTTTTCAATTATTGAAAGTGGCAGACAATACAGGTATGAGTTTAACCGAAAGCTTCTCAATGATACCTGCCGCTTCTGTTAGCGGATTAATGTTCGCGCACCCTGAGTCTAAATATTTCTTTGTAGGCAAATTATCAAAAGATCAGATAGTGGATTACGCAAAACGTAAACAAGTTGATGCATCCATTATCGAGAAATGGCTGGTTACAGAATTGAATTATGACTAAAATTTCACAGATTTTTTTTTATTCTATTATTGAAATGAATATTTATTAGGCATGAAAATTACTGATTTATTTCTTTCACAAGAAAAAACTTTTTCATTCGAGTTTTTCCCTCCAAAAGACGAAATTTCTGCGGTAGATTTCGGAATCAATGTAGGCCGACTAATGAAACTTTCACCCTCTTTTGTTACTGTAACTTATGGAGCAGGTGGGTCCACTCAACTGCGTACATTTGCCTTAGTAGATTACCTTCAAAATAAGATTGGATTGACTACAGTTGCGCATTACACCTGTGTAAATGCTACAAAAGAAAAAGTCAAAAGTGATTTGAAATATCTTTCAGAACGAGGCATTAAAAATCTTATGCTTTTACGTGGAGACCCTCCGCAAGGAGAGAAAACTTTCAAGCCTATTAAGGATGGTTTTAACCATGCCAGTGATCTTATTGCTTTTACCGATGAGCACTTTAACTTTTGTAAGGCCGGAGCTGCATACGTCGAAAAACACCCTGAAACAATTAGTCTGAAAGAAGATCTGATCAATCTAAAAACAAAAGTAAATGCCGGAGCTGATTTTCTTGTTACACAGCTTTTCTTTGTCAATGAGTATTATTTCAATTTCATTAAGATGGCCCGGGATGAAGGAATTAATTGCAGAATAATACCTGGGATAATACCAATTACCACTTTTCACCAAATCGAAAGGTTTTCGAAAATGTCGGCAGCTAAAATCCCCGCAGAGTTGGCTTCGAAGATTGAACTGAATAAGAACAATCCTGACAAATGCTATGATATTGGTGTAGAATATACAATTAAACAATGTAAGGAATTGCTGGATAAGGGAGCGCCCGGAATTCACTTCTATACTTTGAACAAATCAAGGGCTGCTATAGAGATATTTGAATCCCTCTAGTTGGTATATGTGAAATTATCTTCGAGTATATAATCCAAAGAGTATTTTCTATATTTGTGTCAATTTTTACAATTTACGCGGGAGTAGCTCAGTGGTAGAGCATCAGCTTCCCAAGCTGAGGGTCGCGGGTTCGATCCCCGTTTCCCGCTCAAAATTAATCCCTATCCATTTTATAAGCCATCGATTGCTGTCGCGGGCTCCGAAAAATAAAAGATCTTAGATATTTATACAGCAGCTAAAAGTGTCTTCAAATAGTTCCAGAATTTTTCCACTGACTCTATATGCACCTTTTCATCAGGTGAATGAGGATGCTTAATTGTCGGGCCAATCGAAATCATATCCAAATTGGAATATTTTCCTCCGATAATACCACATTCCAATCCTGCATGAATCACTTTAACAACAGGTTCTTTATCGAATAATTCCGAATATGTTTTCTTTGCAATGGTTAAAATATTCGAATTTGTATTGGGTTGCCATCCTGGATAATCGCCTAAGAATTCTGCCTGTGCCTTAACCATCTTAAAATGATTTTTTATCTCTCTTGATAAGTATTTTTTATCTATGTCATCAGAACTCCGCAACAATAATTGGACTTCACATTTCCCCTCTCCTATTCTTACAATAGAAAGATTTGTAGAAGTCTGAACAACATCAGGCATAAAATCAGACATATGTATCGGACCATCAGGACAAGAACTAATTGCCTCCATTGTATTATTAAAATCAAAGACAGACATTACTTTATCTGCAGCACTATGCTCTGCTAATACAATATTTAAATCAGGGTCTGTTTCCTTAAACTTATTTTTCTGATTTGTTTTAAAACTATCAATTACATCCTGCAATATGTTAACATTGCAATCTCTCACTACAATAATAGCCTTAGCTTCACGCGGGATAGCGTTTCTCATATCCCCACCTTCGAAGGAGGATATTCTGATATTGCATTCCTTTTTAAGTTTCATCAATAATTGAGCTAAAAGGCTATTTGCATTCCCTCTTCCAAGATGAATATCTAATCCGGAATGCCCTCCCTTTAATCCATTTATTTCAACTTTAAAAACATTTTCCGAGGATGCTGGTTCAAGCCTGTACTGCCATGTAATGTTGGCATCGACACCTCCTGCACAACCAACGAACAATTCACCTTCCTCTTCCGAATCCAGATTAAGGAGAATATCACTCTTCAAAAAATTGGATTCCAATCCAAAAGCCCCATCCATTCCAGCTTCTTCATTTATAGTTAATAATACTTCCAGGGGGCCATGCTGAACATCTGTTGATTCAAGGATTGCCAAACTTGCAGCAACTCCAATACCATTGTCAGCACCTAAGGTGGTCTTATTTGCTTTCACCCATTCACCATCAATTATGGTGTCAATTGCATCGCTTGTAAAATCATGCTCTGTATCACTATTCTTCTGAGGAACCATATCTACATGAGATTGTAGTACAACTCCTTTGCTATCTTCCTTACCTGCGGAAGCCTTCTTTCTTATTAGTAAATTTCCTGATTTATCTACATGGTGTTCCAAACCCTTCTCCTGTGCAAATTGAACAAGAGAATCAATAACTGCTTTCTCATGACCGCTTGGTCGAGGTATTTGAGTTAGATTGTAAAAATGTTTCCATAAAATGAATGGAGATAGTTCTTTGATATTCATGCTTAAATAAATTTTTTCTCTTTAAGATAAGTATTTTATTTTCTTTAACAGCACTTTAACAATAAATTGAAACAATTTTTTGTTATTTTGCGTTCCTTGTATTAGATCATAGCAGCATTCCAAATATGAGAAAATTAATAATTATTGCTTGTTTGTTTTTGTCATTATCAGTTCATGCTCAGGAAGTAAAGTGGTATACATTTGAAGAAGCCGTAGAAATGAATAGAAGGGCACCAAAAAAAATTCTGATAGATGTGTATACCGATTGGTGCGGATACTGTAAAATAATGGATAAAAATACTTTTGGCAATAAGATTGTTGCTGAATATATGAATTCACAATACTATCCGGTAAAGTTTAATGCAGAGCAAAGAGAAGAGATTGTATTCAATGAAAAAACCTATAAGTTTGTTGCACAAGGTTCGAGAGGGTTTCATGAACTTGCAGTGGCATTGCTAAATAGTCAAATGAGTTATCCCTCCATTGTATTTCTCGACGAGCAGCTTAGAATAATACATGTACAAAAAGGTTATGTAAAACCACAACCCTTTGATGAGATCATTAAGTTCATCGGTGGCGATCACTTTAAAACCAAATCCTGGGAAGAATGGAAAACAAATTACACTTCTCCGATTGCTAATTAAATTTTATTTTCTTTTCACGATAACAATGTACAATCCGTTTCACATTCGTATTAATTTTATATAAATATTTTAGTGCTTTGATACACTCCAGGGTACTATTGATCCATATTGAAATATTTTCATTTCTGCCTCCAAAATTGTATTGCTGCTATAAAATACACGAACGGATGCTATATCGGGAATTCGATAAAATAAAATATTTTCATAGCTTGGCCCGCTATAAGGGAAGTGTAGGTTATCTAAAACCTGATTAAAATTCAGATTTCTTAGTTCCAGAACCAATGGTTTCCCTACAGCACCCTGGGCATCATGAAAACCTGTTTCATCTGAAAACCTGCAAAATACATATCTTTCTAATTCCTGGTTAATTTGTGGTACATAGTAAAAATCTTTTACTATAGTATCAGAATAACAATGACCAATAAACAAAGAAAGGTATTCATTTTCCAGCTTATTTAATTCCTTAACGCTTGTTTCTAAAGCGATTCCTTCTGGAAAAACATCGTATTGCCCTGCAATTAATTTGAATCTCCTCTTACGGATTTTAAGAACGAAATTTGCAGCTTCCTCAGCCTTCTGTTCAATAGTCTTGGTTCCTTTATTTGCTTTTTTAACAGGCAAATCAATAGGCACTTTAACTTGAGAGGAATTTGTCTTATCTCTTGATTCGATTAGATTTCTCTTTACTGATAAATTTGTAAAATGAATGGGTTCTGGCGTATCTTCTGTAACAATCTCGGAATGAACAAAGAGTTTATGATCATCCAGCTGAAGTACCATACCCTCTCCGGTAAAAGCAAGAAAATCATTGAAAGTTGCACCAGGATCTTCAGTTTGGACGGAAAAATAATAATCAGGGTCAGGCTGTTCAATAGCATCCAATGTAACTTTATTCAATTCCCATTCAGTTTTAGAAATTGATGGAGCATTCTTAATCCCGAGGTATTTTTCTGCATAATTTGCATACGGCCCTGGTACAGTAAAATGTCTGACTGCTACAATGCTAAGAACAAGACGCGAACGGGGAAGAGAATAAATAATACTATTCTCATTGTAGGATGCCAGGTCCTGAATATTTGTAATACTGATATTATTTGTTGGAGAACAAGCGAATACCAGCAATAAGAATATAAGTAAACAATTAGATTTTTTCATTTTCACATTTCTTTTTTTCTAATACGCAAAAGGCCCTTCCTATATTGTCAATAATATCCGAAGCTATTAAACCATGCTGACCAAAACATCCTGCAGATAAATCACCAGCCAATCCATGCAAATATACTCCAAGTAAAGCTGCCTCTTTTACCGAATAAAATTGAGCAAGCAAACCTAAAATAATACCTGTAAGTACATCGCCGCTGCCTCCCGTAGCCATTCCTGCATTGCCAGTGGTATTGAACCAAATTTCTCCGTCAGGCGTGGTAACACATGAATTTGCGCCTTTTAAAATGATCACACATTTATTGTCTATGGAAAACTTCTGTTGAAATAGCATTCTGGAATAGCTATCATCAAAGCTGCCAAATAATCTTTCAAACTCTTTAGGGTGAGGCGTTAAAATTGAATTTTTTGGCAAGACTTCAAGCCAGTTATCAATCTCTGATAAAATATTCAAACCATCAGCATCTATTACAATCGGCACAGACACATGATTAAGCAAAGCCAACAATGCTTCCTTTGTATTAGATTTTTTATTTATGCCCGGACCAACTCCAACAGACGAATATTTTTCAAGTGAAGTAGGTTCAGTAAAAATTATATCTGACTCGTCAATACTAAGAAGAGCTTCAGGTACTGAAGTTTGCATGATCTCCACTCCCAGCCTTGGTGTATGAACGGTCAATAGCCCAACTCCCGACCTGATTGCAGCGCGTGCAGAAAGAATTGCTGCGCCCATCATTCCGTAACTACCTGCAATGAGCAAAGCATGACCATAAGTCCCCTTATGTGTAAATTTTTTACGTATTTTCAATAACTCAACTGCATCATCAAGGCTTAAATAATTGAAAGGAGAGTATTCATTCATTATGAACTCTGAATGCAAACCAATATCCAATGCAATCCAGTCTCCGATAAAATTTGAATTTTCAGGATAAAAAAAAGAAAGCTTTGGAAATTGAAAGGTCAGCGTATAATCGGCACGTATAATACTATTCACTAAATTAGCGGAATTGTCTTCGCCAAATAATCCGCTTGGAATATCTATAGCTATCAGAGCAAACTTATCTGCCACATTTATATGCCTGATCAAATCGGCAACAATCCCATCCAATGGTCTGGACAATCCTGAACCAAACAAACCATCAATTACAACATCATTTTCTTCAATCATTGGGAAATCCCCCGCCTCCGAAATATTAATCACAGGAACATCCGTTTCTTTATCAAGTCTTTTTTTGTTTATTTGAGAATCAGGAGAAAGGATCCTATTTGCATTTAATAAATAAAATATTAGGTTTCTGTATCCATTTAGCCATAGCAATCTGGCAAGAGCCCATGCATCTCCCCCATTGTTACCGGGACCTGCAAATATCTGAAAGCAATGTTCCTTATTAAATTTTATACCGATCCAGTCTGCGAGTTTCTCAGCTGCCCTTTCCATAAGATTTATCGATGCAATTGGTTCATTGGCAATTGTATAAGCATCAGCTTCTCGTATTTTATCAACTTTAAAGAATTTCACCCTGATACATTCTTAGAATTAACGAATTTAGGCTATAATATTAGCAGATACACAAATTTATGCGGACAATTACAAATATCAGAATACGAATCTAAAAATTCTTCTATATTTGTTCAATCCTAAATTTGAACCCATTGAATAATAAATTAAAATTTATCTAAAAACTTATAGCTATGGTTTTATTTCCTAAGCATCCAAAAGGATTGGCAGTACTTTTCTTCTCTGAAATGTGGGAACGGTTTTGTTATTATGGCATGCGGGGGCTACTTGTTCTGTATCTGATTCATATTATTGCAAAAGCGGAAGAAGAATCCTATTTAATTTATGGTGCCTATACTGCTCTTATATATGCTGCTCCGGTTTTAGGTGGTAGAATTGCAGATAAAATCCTGGGATATAAATATGCTGTTATATTTGGAAGTGTTTTAATGTCGATCGGTGAATTTTTAATAGTGGGTGGCGGAGAAAACTTTTTATACCTGGGGATGGGAGCTTTGATCGTTGGAAACGGTTTATTTAAAGCCAATGTTTCTACGATTGTTGGAAAATTATATAAGGAAAATGATAATCGCCGTGACTCAGGATTTACCATTTTTTATATTGGAATAAATATCGGTGCTCTACTTGCCACCACAGTTGTTGCCGAGGTAGGTGTAAAACTTGGATACGAGTATGGTTTTGCACTGGCAGGTTTAGGAATGTTAGCCGGTTCATTCATTTTTGGATTTGGAAATAAATCTTTTGCTGATAAAATCACCCCGCCAAATCCTGAAAAACTGCATGGCAAAATGTTAGGCCCCCTTACCCAGTTTCACTTGGTAATTCTTGGTTTGGTTGCTGCTGTTCCTGTCGTTTACCTATTGGTACGTTTCAATGATGTTGTGATGTATTTATTGATTGCCACCGCTGTTTTTGTTGTTTATGCTTTAATGTCGGCTGGAATAAAGGGCGGCAAAGTTTTGCTGCACCGAATGATTGGTTTCGTTATCCTGCTGTTATTTAACGTGGTCTTTTGGAGTTGCTTTGAACAAGCCGGAACATCACTTACCATATTTGCCTCCAGAAATGTTAACCTTATGATAGGAGGTTGGGAAATGGGTGCTCCTACCACTCAATTTTTTAATCCCTTCTATATTCTTGTTTTCGGTTCAATCTTTTCGGTCATGTGGGTTTGGCTCGATAAAATAAAGCGAAACCCCAGTATTCCTATGAAGTTTGGATTTGCTATTATCCAACTGGGATTGGGCTTTCTTATGATTCAGGTAGGTGCTTTGTTTGCAAAAGATTTCATGATGCCGCTAATGACACTTGTACTTTTATATCTGCTGCATACAACCGGCGAATTGTTCATTTCACCTATTGGCTTGTCAATGGTAACTAAGCTGGCTCCAAAAAATATGGCAGGAACCCTCATGGGAGCCTGGTTTTTATCATGGGCTGCCGCAAATTATCTCGCCGCTGTTTTGGCCAAGTATACCGGCGCGGGACAAGTGGGAGATGTCATCCCTCCGCGATCCGAAACCTATGCGATCTATCTTGATGTATTTACAAAAACCGGATTGATCACCGTGAGTATTGGAGTGCTATTGCTTATCCTGTCGAAGCAAATTAATAAGCTTTTGCATGGGGTTAAGTAGATTTTTTATTTCGTTTTAATAGATATTTTCTCTGTAATTTGTACTATTTATCACAGCCTGTGTAACCGTATAGCGGTTCATATTTTCATATCATTTACGGCACAATGTATTTAATTTGGAGGGAATTAAACTGAGCACTATATACAAAGAAATCTACTCTATCATTAAAGAAAACCTTGGAATTTAAATATAATATGTCATTAGTGTCCGATTAATTTAATATAGCGTTCTTTGAAATCCTTGATATAACTG
>CAYWBC010000100.1:0-12906 GCA_964456285.1 uncultured Bacteroidales bacterium | reverse complement strand
TAAATTGCATTTTGTTGACAATCAATTTATTATCATTTTTGCAACAGCGTGAGTCTGATGGGGATTCAATGAAAAGACTTTTTACAATACTAAATTACCAGGAAATCAAAGAAAATCAGGGAATCAACCTAATCAGGCCTTGCATCAGAGCATCGTTACATAGTAATTATTATTCATTTCATAATTTCCAATAAAAATGCAAAAATTCACAATTTCATTTAAATTATTCCTGTTTATTGCAGGAATTAATTTGCAGGCACAGACCGAACAGTATGCACTCGAATTTGACGGTATTGATGATTATGTGGAATTCGATCCAAATCTTGTGTTACCGAATACTTTGACTATAGAAATGTGGTCGAATCTGTATACCACCTATATTCTTGATCCTGATAACGGTTTTGGTCAATACATTATGGGGAAAAATAGTGTCGATGGATCTAAAAATATACTTTTAATAGGCTATCACACCCTGTATCGTAATGATATTAGTTATGAAGATCGTGATGGCGTTATTGTAAATGTTAATAATTGTGTTGTAGCAGGGGGAAATAGAATTGCAGGCTGGCATCATCTGGCAGTTATTATTCAGGAAATTAATGCGGACAGCTCGGATGTAACGGTTTATCGTAACGGTGATCTCCTGTTTTCTAAAGGATTGTCCTCTGTACTAAATGATAATAGCAGTTTTAAGCCCTTAGTACTTGGGATGGAATGGGATGTTGGAAATGTAATGTCAGATTTTTTCAACGGACAAATTAATGAGGTCAGGATTTGGGATCGTGAGCGAAGCCAGGCAGAGATACAATCAAATATGAATCAAAACCTTGCCGGTGATGAAGAAGGACTTATAGCATACTGGAATATGAACAGGGGACAGGGACAGTCCGTCATTGATCAGGCAAATGCATACGATGGTCGATTAGGATCAACCACAAATACGGATGATAACGATCCGGCATGGAGTATTACTACATTCCCGTACAATACTGATCGCGCAATATTAGCCTCCAGCGATTTTGAAATCAATGCCGAAGGCTGGAATCTGGCCGACGGTGGAGATGGCCCTCTGCATGGCAATGGAGAAGGCAATCCGGGAGGATATATTTTGGGTAGAGAAGAAGGCAGTACCGTGTGGAAATTTTCAGCACCTGAAAAATTTTTGGGAAATATGTGCAGGGCCTATGGCCATTCAATCTGTTTTGATATCCGACAAATTATGACTGATAATCAGGTTAACAAGTCAGATGATGTTATCCTGGTGAATGATACGGTATCACTCTCTTTTGATTTCAGATACAATCCACCGGATACTTTTGCCTCCTATAGCGTTCCTTTACTGGAAGGAATCATAGAAGGCCGCGGATGGATCAATGATTCCACAGGAAATACAGCAACCAAAGAAGAATTGCAAAATGTTTTATCTAATCTGACAAAATTAAAAATACGCGGCGATTTTCAGATTGGAGACGATGAAGCCTGGCTTGATAATGTGGTTTTATACGGAGCTCCGGCTTCTGTTGCTGATTTTACAGTGGATGTAACCGAAGGAGATGCTCCTCTGGAAGTACAGTTTACAGATAATTCTTCTGGAAATTACTCAAGTTGGAACTGGGATTTTGGCGATGAAATTTCAAGTAACGAACAAAATCCTGCTCATACTTACGATACTCCGGGTATATATACGGTTTCATTAACGATTGAGGGTTCAGGATGCACAGATGCAGAAATAAAAACAGATCTGATTACTATAAATAGCGTGACTGATTTTGCCGGTTTAACTAAAGATCCATACTATAATTTACTGATTGCGCCCAATCCTGTATCCGATTATTGTACCATAAATCTGGATTTGCCCGAATCGGTCAATAATATCCGAATATCGCTTTACGATATAAACGGAAAGAAACTGAAACTGATCTGGTCAGGAAGTTTAGATTCAGGTTACCATACCATAAACCAAAACCTTGAAAGCTATGTGCCTGGTACTTACTATATCAAAATGCAAACAGATGATCATGTGATGACCCGGAAATGCATTCTGATTCATTATTGAACCAGGTTTTCAATTCAAATACCCCGGGAAATTCCCGGGGTATTTTTAATAACCAACTATTACTCTATCAGCAATAATCAGATTATATTATATACAATACGAAATGTTTCTTAACGGTCAATCTTGAAAAAAAACAAAATGAACCTGGATTTTATTTTTGAATTTTTTAAAGAAAACTCATTGTTGCCTCATTCTATTATTATAAAAATAGCAGAACATTTTGAATTTAAAAGGTATGAAAAAAAAGAGTTTTTTCTTACTGAAGGAACAATCTGTAATAATTTATTTATTTTGGAAGAAGGATACATGAGGGCTTTTGTGCGTATTTCAGATGAACATGAAATAACCACTGATTTTATTTCAAAATCACAAAGTGTTTTTGATCCGGCATCCTATTTTAACCGAGTAGTTTCAAAAGAGAATATTCAGACCCTGACCGAATGCAAAGGGTGGTGTATTAATTACGGAAAAATGCATCTCCTTTTCCATTCCATTCCTGAATTACACGAATTGGATTGTTTTTTAATGCTGAAAAAATATGTTAAACTTAAAAACAAGATGATACTGTCATTGACAAGAACTGCCGAAGAACGCTATTCATTATTTATGCATTCCAATCCGGGAATAATTCAAAATGTACCCTTAAAATACATTGCTTCCTATTTAGGAATAACAGACAGTTCTCTTAGTCGCATAAGAAAGGAAACAGTTAAAATTTCTCTCTAAACGGTTTCTTGCCATATGACAAGAAAAACCATTTATTATAAATAAAGGGCATCTTTTTGAATGCATGAACCGTATAATTTTTCATTACAAAAAATTCAAATTTATATCTGACACATTATGAAAACTCTACAAGTTATTGTATTCAATCTTTTCTTCTCATTTGGTTTAGTTGTTACTGGTTATTCCCAAACCATAATTTTCAATAATGAAGTTCAAGGAATCTGGAGTAAAGCGAATTCGCCATACATTGTTTTAAGAAATATCAATGTGCCTTCAGATTCTTTACTGGTCATTGAACATGGAGTTGAAGTTCAGTTTGTTGCAGGTTTTGGAATGAAAGTATATGGTAACCTGCTGGCGGTTGGTGATGATAATGATAAAATTATTTTTACATCTGCAGATACTACTTCAGTAAAAAGTGACAGTACCCTTGGCTGGAATGGTATTACAATTCTTGGTGAGAATACCGATACCAGCATAATAGAAAATTGTGTTGTTGAATATGTGTATGCTAATCAAGATATTTATGATATTGTTGAGGCTAAGTCAGCAATAAATATACAAAACAGGTATGTTTTTATTAATAAATGTATAATTAAAAAGAATATAGGATACTATGGTGGTGGAATTTATTGTGATGATGAAGCGAATGTATTAATCTTGAATTCTATAATTTCTAATAATTCTGGCGCTAAAGATGGCACTCCCGGGGGTATTTATATTCAGCACTCAAATGCAATAATTATGAATAACCTGATTTCCAATAATGAAATTGGAATTATAATAAAGAACACAAATGAAAATTCGGATACAGTAAAAGTCTTAAACAATACAATTGTACAAAATGTTCCTTACCATAGTTATTTGCCCTATAATAATATTTACGTCTCTTGGGCAAAAACCATTTTTCGAAATTGCATTATTTGGAATAATCCTGTAGTGAATAATGATGACTTAATTAGTATAAATCAGTCGGATTATGCTGAATTTGAAAATTGTATAATACCGGGAGGAAAGACAGCCTTTGATTTAGTCAATGGAAATAATGTTATCCTAAATAATGTTTATGATATAAATCCGTTTTTTGTTGATTATGAAAATGAGAACTTTCAGTTAACTGATAGTTCATATGGTATTAATGGAGGTAAAAACTATTCACTCGATATTCTCGCTTATGTACCATATGATTTAATAGGTAATCCGCGTATTTATAACGATGATGATGATATAATAGATGTTGGAGCGTATGAATTCCAGGGTATTAGTATTAACAGGCCACCTGTAATTAATAATCCGGGAACAAAACATGTTTTAACTTCAACATCCAGGGAAATGATTTTTAGTTTTTCAGATGTTGATGCAAATGACAGTCATGTATTATCCGTATCATCGAGTAATCCGAATGTTACTATTAGCGCACTTTCAGCGCAAACAAACAATGCTACATATACTATTGATCCTGTTGCGGGATGGACAGGAGAGGCCGATATTGTTCTCTCGGTTACTGATAATGCTGGGGCTCAGGATATTGACACCTTTAAATTCGCAGTATCAGATTCGGTTAACTATAACATTGACGAAAATACTGTTTGGGATGCTGACACCGTATATATTGCGGGAGATATTGCAGTGTCATCAGGTGCCACATTAGAGATCAGGGAAGGTACCTGTGTCCAGTTTAAGGATAATTATTATCTCGTGGTTTATGGAACACTTAGGGCGCTTGGAACTGCAGGGAATAAAATACGATTTACTTCAAGTGATACAAGTGGTTACTCGCGGCAAATACACACAGGATGGAGTGGTATTGGATTATATAATCCTCATGAAAGTTCGTTATTTGATAATTGCATTTTTGAATATGTTAAAGAGAATAATGTATTAAGAATAAGTGGAAGTGCAACAGTAGATATAGTAAACTGTATTTTTAAGAATAACATATCAAAAATTACATCTCCTAGGGTTATAGAAGCAAAGGGATCATCATATGTTTTTGTTGGTAATTGCTTGTTTTTTGATAATACATGTGCGAGAATTATTTATACTTATATGACTGAAATAAAAATGTATAACAATACTTTTTGTAATAATACAGTAAAATATGGTATTGTGAATTTATCTATGGGAGGGGATGGAATAATAAAAAATTCAATCTTTTACAATAATCATCTGCAAGATGATAAGTATATTGATATTGATATTAGTTATACAAATGATATTGAAATAACAAACTGCATAATTCAAAACGGGGAATCATCAATTTATTATACTGGCTCAAATATCATTAAGAAAGATATTTTTGATGTTTACCCGCAATTTGTTGATTCCTTAAATCGTGATTATCGTTTACTTTCAAATTCGTTGGCTATAAATAATGGTATTGAAGACGCACAGTTCATTAAATTGAATATTGATCTTGATGGCAATAACAGGATATACGATGGAACTCCGGTAACAGACATACCCGATATTGGAGCCTATGAATACCAGGGAGATCCTGTAAACAGATCTCCTGTATTAGAAATGGTAGAAGATAGAACTGCTATGCTCGAAAACCCAATCAATGTATCAGTTAATTTCTTTGATCCTGATGAAAATGATACTCACACCATAACCGTTTTAAGTGATAATGCTAATGTTGATGTTCAAAATTTATCGGGAGACACAACCGGATCGATGTATACACTTGTTCCTGCCCCTGGGTTTAACGATACTGCATTGATTTCGGTAATCGTTGAAGACAATGGAGGATTAAAAGACAGCATTGGATATAATCTAATAGTAAATCCCTGTGCTTGCGGAAGTATATACGAAGATATGGTTTGGAATGACGATACAATTTATATAAACTGTGATGTAATCGTTGAAGAAGAGGCTACATTAACTATCAATCCGGGAGTAAAAGTAATTTTTAATGGTCCGTATGCTATTGATATATATGGTGTTTTGAAAGCCATCGGAGCTGAAAACGACACCATCGTATTTACTCTTAACGATACAATAACTTTTAACGATACTATATTTACCAATGCATGGAGAGGTATTAAAATAAATTCTCAACTGGAACAAGATACTTCTGAAATTAAATATTGTGAAATTATGCATTCTCAGGAAGGGGGAATAGAAGTAAATTCTACTTCAAATATATATGTTTCTTTTTGTAATATCCATCACAATCTTGCAACTGATAATAAGGATGGAGGAGGAATTTATATGAATGCTGATAAATCATTAATAGAAAACAATTTTATTCACCATAACAGAAGTGCTGACCAGGGTGGTGGTATATTTTCCAGTTACGGGAGTAGAATAACGAATAATAACATAAGCTACAACGATGCCAGGTTTGGAGCTGGTATTTATACTATATCATATTCTGATAAAGGTTCAATTATTGAAAACAATACTATTGAATATAACAAAACAACATATTCATCAGGAGGAGGAATTTATTCGCGTGCTAATGATACAATCAGGAATAATACCATTCGAAACAACTATTCATATAGCAGTGGTGCCGGTATTCACGGCTATCAACATGGTGTTATTATAAATAATATTATTGAGGGGAATTACTGTAATGATGAGAGTAGTACTTATGGAGGGGGCTTGTATTTATATAGTGGTCATTTCACCATCGCAAATAATTTAATAACAAAAAATTATGCAAGTACTGGAGGAGCGGGTGTTTATTTATCAGGGGCAAGAGGCATATTAGCCAATAATACTATCTGTAAAAATACTACCGATAATAAAGGGAATGCTCTATATCTCAGCGGAAATATTTCACCGGAAATAATAAACAATATTATCTGGGGAAATTCTTCCTCCGGTTCCATAAGTCAGATTCATGTAAATGAGGAATTATTACAACCAGGAATAAACCATTGTATAATTGGAGGTGGAAAGGATAGTATTAGCTATCCAACAAGTTTATATTATTTAAAAGAGTACAATAATAATATTGATAAGGATCCCTATTTTGTTGATTTCACTAATGATGACTATAATCTTACTGATAGTTCAATATGTATTAATTCAGGAGTTGCTGATACTTCAGGATTGATACCTGATGTTGATATTACGGGTAATGACCGAATTTTTAATGGTACTGTTGACAGGATAGATATCGGGGCATACGAATTTATTGGGGAACCGGCAAACCGCCCACCTTATATAAGTAGTGTAGAAGATATCGTGCTTTTTTCATCACAAACAAAACAGATGAAAGTTGAATATATTGATCCTGATGATAGCGATACACATACCCTTACGATTGAATCAAGCGATCCTGACTTTTCTGTTGAAAATATTTCAGGAGACACAATAAACTCAACGTACGATATTGTTGGTACTATAGACTGGCAGGGAAATGCTACCATAAAAATTAGAGTTGAAGATGATGGAGGTTTAGCAGATTCAATTTATTATACTGTAATTGTTAACGATACTCTATGTGGCGATATAAGTGAAAGAACTGTATGGGATAAAGATACCATAGTTATTTCTTGTAATGTGATAGTCCCTGAAGATAAAACACTTACTATTCTTCCTGGTACAGTTGTTCTCTTTACAAGCGGAAACTCCATTTCTGTGTATGGCACAATTAAAGCAGAAGGAACTGCAGAAGACAGTATCCATTTTATTATTAAAGATACAAGTGGTATATATGACCACTGGGGAGGTATAGATTTTTACAGAAACTCGGCAGAGGAGACTTCAAAACTAACTCATTGCGATATTAATTATAGTTATAACTTCAGGATCGAGTCAGGTAAAGTAGCTGTTTCAAATTGTAATTTTGATCATTGTCTTGGCAGTAATGGGGGAGCACTGTATATATTAAATTCAAGTCCTCTGATTGAAAATTGTGTATTTACAAATAACTCTGCTTGGAATACTGGCGGTGCCATATCTTGTATTGATGAAGATTATTCTGATGTATATAAAACAAACCCGATTATTAGGGGAAATGAATTTTACTTTAACGAGGCTAATTATGGAGGAGCGATTTATTGTCGTGAATCAGATGCCGAAATTACTGAAAATAGTATTCATAATAATAATGCAGGTTATTATGGGGGAGCTGTCTATTTGCGGGAATGCGATAATCCGGTTTTGTACAACGATGTAATGTATAAAAATTCAACCTCGAATGGAGGTGCAATTTATTCTTATAATACTCATGGATATTATATAAACAATACCATAATTAAAAACAAATCTACCAGAGGGGGTGCTTTTCATATTACAAAATATTCTCATCCTCAAATATATAATAGTATTATATATTATAATGAAGCTACCTACTCAGGAAATCAGATATATCTTGCAGATGATAACTCCGATCCAAGCTTTTACAATTGCTTTATACAATATGGATTGGATAGTATGCAAGGTGATGGGGCAAGCCACGAATATGATGGCGATTTTAAAAACATTCTTAGTGTTGACCCTCTATTTGCAGATACAACCAACAATAATTATCAATTGTCTGATAGCTCGTTCTGTATTAATGCAGGCGCAATAAATATCAAGGATAGACAATTACCGGCACAGGATATTGCTGGTAATTCAAGGGTTTATGCAGGAGAATTATCAAATGTTGATGTGGGTGCTTATGAATTCCAGGGAAACCCGATTAACAGGAGACCTTGTATTGTAAGTACAAAAGATCAATACACTTCTATTTCACAGCGAAAAAAACTAAGTGTACATTTTACTGACGTTGATAAGTCTGATGTTCATACAATTACAATAACCACAAATAATGTAAGTGTTACGGTTGAAAATATAAGTGGAGATGTGTCAGGTTCAACATATGAGCTGGTACCTGCTAATGAATGGGAAGGAATAGCCGAAATCTATGTCAGGGTAGAAGATGATAAGGGTAAATATGACATTGATACATTCAATCTGATCGTGTCGGAATATTATTGTGGAAGCATTACTGAAAACACTGTTTGGGATGCTGATACAATAAAAGTGGCGTGTGATGTGATAGTAGAAGAAAATGCTTCTTTAATCATATTACCAGGTACAGTAGTAAGGTTTGATGATTATGCCCAACTCAAAGTGTTTGGTAGATTATTGGCTGTTGGAACAAAAGAAAACAGGGTTGTATTTACATCTTCTGATATATCTTCTTATCCTGACGAAAGCTATGCAGGCTGGAAAGGAATTCGCTTTTATGGTCCGGGCAGTGCTGATACATCCAGCTTGGTTTATTGCACAATCCAATATGCCAAAGGAGTTGATCAAAATTATACAGGTGATGAATATGGTGGCGGTTTGTTTTTTGATGGATGGAATATAGCATTAGTTTCGAATTGTTTAATTCACAATAATTCGGCAATTGAAAGAGGTGGTGGAATATACTGTAGTTCAAGTCATGTACTGTTCGAAAATAATATCATAAGCAATAACGATGCAGAATATAGAGGTGGTGGTATATGTACGAATAGAGGCAATATAATTCCTACTACAGATTACCTTATAAACAATATCATCTGCAACAATTATGCTCTGAGCGGAGGTGGCATATACTGTAACGGCTTGCATTGTTATAACAATATTATAGCAAATAATGAAGCAAATGTTGGGGGAGGATTGTTTATAGATGACAATTCTGTTGAAGTTGTCAATTCTGTTCTCTGGGGAAATGTGGCAACTGCCTCATTTACTGCCTCTGATCAGATATCAATAAGCTGGAGTGACAATTTAAACCTGTATCATAATGTTATTGAGGGTGGTTTAAATGGTATTGATTCTGAAGGAGCAATTACAAATAATGAAGATTTAATTGAGCAAGATCCTGAATTTATATCTCCAAGCTCGGGAGCAGGTATAGATTATAATGGATTAACTGCAAACTGGGCATTATCAGCAATTTCTCCATGTATTGATAATGGGACTCAAGGATATACAACTTATAATTTTGAATATCCTGAATACGATATAATAGGTAATAACAGGGTTCTAATGGACACTATTGATATTGGAGCGTATGAGTTTAGAAATTATGCCCCGGAAAAGACGGGAGGAGTTCCAAATCAACAGATTTATGCAGAGTCAGCTTGTGATATTCATATTCCTGTTAATGGTGTTTTCACTGATAACAATATTGGGGATATTTTAAGCTATTCTGTTTCTGCTATTAATCCTCCTGCATGGATGAATATTGATATCATCTCAGATAATATTAATATTACAGGAACGCCTGGCGAAAATTATATTGGAATTACTGAGGCTGTTTTATTTGCTACTGATTTATTCGGAGCAGAGATAGCAGATACATTTAATATTGAAGTTTTAGAGGCAACAGCTATTAGCAGTGAACCAACGGAAGAAATACGGTTATACCAAATTTATCCAAACCCGGCTAATTCTAATATAACAATTGAATCACAAATACTTTCATCAGCATCTATTGAATTATACAATTTAAATGGAATGAAAGTGTTGCAGCAGAAAATTACTGCAAACAAGCAAATAATAAATATATCTGCTTACCCTGTAGGCATGTATACATATAAAATTTTTAGTAATACGAATCAATTCGAATATGGAAAGCTAATAATAAACAGGTAGTTCGGGCTTACTATTTAAGCATTAATAATTAAATGTATTAAAGTAAAATTTAATATGAAAAAACTACTATTAATTAATGTATTAATTACTTTAAGTGTATTAAGTATTAATGCTCAAAATTATTATGTAAGAGAAGGGGCAAAATGTAGTAATAACAGTACAGATTGGAATAATGCCTATACAGAACTTCCTGCTGCTTTAGAAAGAGGAGCAACATATTATATTGCGGATGGACAGTATCCTCCATACAGCTTTAATGATGATGAAAGTGGAGAGGAATATATTACTATTAAAAAAGCCATTGAGTCAGACCATGGGACAGACACAGGTTGGGCACAAAGCCCCGAAAAAATGAGTTATCAGGCAATGCAATTCTAAAAGCTGAGCTATTGGGATTAGAAATTAATAACACTAAAGTACTTAGAAGAATTAAGAAGAAATATTGTGATTAAGCTACTGTCGCAAACAAGCGGTAAAGTCCCACAAAACGGACAATTATTATAAATATCGAGATAAGGAAAATAAAACTACCTTTCACTTTATTGACTAGTTGTGGGCAAGTATAAAAGACAACATAACATGCAAGGACTAACGAGTGCATAAATAATTAGACTTGATTGATTTTTAATGTAATTAACGATAATAATATAACAAGTGGAGGCCAGAGACCACTCAAAAAACGGGGCGAAACCGAAAAGCCATAAGAGTAGGGACAATATAATTTATCATGAAAAAAAGAATAATTATAACTACGGCAATTCTTTTAATTTCTGTAGCAAACTATTTTGGAATTATCTATGACGGTAGTGTCAGAATGGTAGAGTTCTTATCAATTTTTGCAATTGGAGCACTAGCAGGAGTGTTACTAACTCAAATTATTATAACAGTTAAGAATAAAAATAAAATATCCTGACAAAAACACCAGCCCATAACACGCGCTATAGTTAATTGCCGTTGCAGTGCAGGTTTAAAGGTTTTAGTTCTTATCATAGTTTGGTTTAGATTGATAAGAAAGTGCATCGAAATCGGCATCTAACCATAGCGCCAATGTTAGGTTTCATAGCAACAATGCGAATATTGAGATATTAACTATTAAATATGATTACCATGAGAACACTAATTTCAATTATAATTTTAATAAGTCTTTTATCCATTAGTTGTGAAAAAAATATTGAAGATGCTAGAAGTATAAATACAGATACATTATACGCTGTTTGTGTTATAGCCGATTTTCCGGATAGCAAATTTGAAGATATGAATTATGGTCTAAATTCTGTTGAGGAAGTTATAGACATTCTTCATGGCATTGATCAACATTGGAGCTGGATGAGTCAAGGTTATCAATCTATAAAATGGAAGTTGATTAGGACAACAGTTAGTCAAACTCTTAGTGAAAATAGTTATGATAATTCATGGTATTCATATCGACAAGATGTAATTAAGAATGCTTTGTCACAGCTTGACGTATCTGAACATGATAAAGACAATGATGAAAGTATTGATGTTATGTTTATTATTGCAAGTGATAATAATAGAGCAACTGATAATTTTATATATCTTATAGGTGGGGCAGCTGAAGTTTTTATTGATGGCTATGGTGCCAATACATTCGTTGATTGGCAGAGCAGTTCAAGCGTTCAGGATAAGGTAATTGGTAATTTTAGCCATGAGATAGGACATAATCTGGGGCTACCAGATATTTATGGACCTTATGATAATGTACAATACTTAACAATAATGGCAGATTCCTGGCCGCTTCCCCCGCACACATTTTCTGCTTATGAAAAACACCAATTGGGATGGGCCGAACCACAGATAATTAATAAGACAAAACTTGATATTGAGCTTGAATCGGGTGAGACGAGTCTATCTTTTTTAAAAATACTAACTAACAATCCACTAGAATTTTTTTTAATCGAATACAGAAAGAGACAAACCAGTTCTTATACTTCTTCTGCTCCGGTCGATTATGACGGTATTGTTATATACAAAGTTAATAATTATATATTTGACGGCGATATTCTACTAGACCAATTAGCTGTAATACCGGCTGATGGAATAGATTATTTTGGTATCCAATTGGCTAAAACAGCTTTTTGGTATCCCGGAAATGAATTAATGTTTGATACATGTTCATTGAAAACAATTGATGGTAAAAATTGCGATTTTATTTTAACGGATTTTAAATATACCGAAAAAGGAATGAGTCTTAGCGTAATCTTTGAATAACTTTATTTGATATTTAATGTCTTACAGAATATTTTGTTTTCAAAGCTTATTTGTTTTGAATATAAACGATACATAAATAATATCCCACGCATTAATTATGCTTCATTTTTCTTAAATCAAATATCATTTGCTTTTTCACATCAGATACTACTTTCTATTACTACTTCAAGATAACTTATTCTGATTTATAGTTTAAAACACCTAAAGCATACAACAAGTGGTAAATAAAAAGCATGAAAAAAGTCCCACCCACAATTATTATGAACAACGCCATAAGGAAAATAGATTTATCTTTCACTTTATTG
>CAYWBC010000099.1:0-13019 GCA_964456285.1 uncultured Bacteroidales bacterium | reverse complement strand
ATCCAACACCCAATGTCCAATTACCAACTAAAACAAACTTCGACATTGGATATTCGTCATTGGACATTCGATATTTACAAACATAGAATCCATGGTTAACCAGCACCCAGCAACCAGCCCCCGCCGGGAAAAGATCAACAATTCGTGTCCAATTCCAATAATTTCACTACTTTGCATTGCCACTCACACCTTACTTTAAATTGCCGTTTAAAACATCTGATTGATTATGCTTAAGGAATTATTTGTTAATTATATCGGTGAAAGTATTAGCAAAAATTGGGACATTCAGGCACTTTCCGATTATAAAGGAGAATCGTTTAGCTATGCAGATGTAGGCAGACATATTCATAATTTCCATGCTTTCCTGGAAGGCTCCGGAATTCAAAAAGGAGATAAGGTTGCGCTGGTAAGCAGAAATTCAGCAAGATGGTGTATCTCATATTTGGCTGTAGTAAGTTATGGAGCTGTTGTAGTTCCCATACTCCCCGATTTTAATCCGAAAGATATTGTTGAAATTGTACTTCATTCTGATGCATTGCTGCTTGTCTGCTCTGAAGCAATATTTGAAACCCTGGATCAGAATAAATTCAGGGACCTGAAAGGAGTAATTTCGGTGAATTCATTTACTCCCTTGATTTCCAATAGCAAAGGATTTGAAGATCTGGCAAGAAATAGCTTTTCGGACCTGTCTTCGTATCTGACAAGTGCCAATTTTCATCTCCCCGAAATTTCCAATGCTGAGCTTGCAGTAATTTCATACACATCAGGAACCACAGGCCATTCGAAAGGAGTAATGCTAAGCCACAACTCTCTGGCTGCCAATATAAGGTTTGCACAAAACAATATGCCTTTGGATCCCGGCGATCCCATTGTCTCTTTTCTTCCTCTTGCTCATACCTATGGTTGTGCTTTTGAATTCCTGTTTCCCTTTACCATTGGATGTGCAATAACCATTCTCACGAAGGTACCTTCTCCCCAGGTTATTATGGCTGCCTTCCAGGAAATCAAGCCTGCCCTGATCCTTTCGGTTCCCCTGGTAATTGAAAAAATATACAAGAAACAGATCCTTCCGGTAATCAACAAACCTCTTATAAAAGCATTTTTATTGATCCCCTTGTTGAACAACATGATCCTTTCAAAGATCAGGAAAAAGATTGTTGCATTTTTTGGAGGTAACTTTACTGAGATTGTGATTGGTGGCGCTCCCTTTGATTCGGAAGCCGAATCGTTTTTCAGAAAAATTAAACTTCCTGTAACTGTTGGCTACGGAATGACAGAATGCGGTCCGCTGATCAGTTATTCATCTTCGAAAATAAGTCGGAAGGGATCATCAGGAAAAGCCGTTGATACCCTGGAGGTAATCATTGATTCGGCTATGCCGGCGAAAACGGTTGGTGAAATATTGCTGCGCGGTGAAAATGTAATGCTGGGCTATTATAAGAATGAAAAGGCAACAAAAGAGATGATCGATAGCAAAGGCTGGCTGCATACAGGTGATCTGGGAATTATTGACAGGGATGGATTTGTATATATTAAGGGACGGAGTAAAAGTTTAATCCTCGGTTCGAGCGGAAAAAATATATATCCCGAAGAACTGGAATCTGCACTAAACAATCGTTTCTGTGTACAGGAATCCCTGGTAGTTCAGCGCGATGAACAGCTTGTAGCACTTATTTTTCCTGATACAGAAACCATGGAAGCATTGCATATTGCTAAAGACAGATTACAGGAACATTATACACAATACATTCAAGATATAAACAACCGGTTTCCCAAATATATGCAGGTTTCGAAATTTGAAATTGTTGAACAGGAATTTCAAAAAACCCCCAAGCGAAGCATAAAGAGGTATTTGTATGAGTAATTGAGTAGTTGAGTAGTTGAAACTAAAAATAAAGCACCGTCAAAAAAATCAACTCATCACCTCCTCACCTCCTCAACTCATCAACTCATCATAAAATGAGGAACTGGTGTATCGAGTAGTTGAGTAGTTGAGTGGTTTAGTGGTTTAGTGGTTTAGTGGTTGAAACTAAAAATAAAGCATCGTCAAAAACAAATGATACTGTCCAGAAATACTCTTTAAACAGTTGCACGATGAAACAATTAAACAGAAACGAGACTATGGGCTGGCAATAGTAATTTATTCATTATCAATCTTTTCAATTGCAGTTTCTAATATTTTATCAATTTTATTATCAAATTCCTCCTGAGTCAACCATAATGAAATATTCGGATAGATTCCCTTATTTTCAATGTTATTCATCTCAGCATCCACGGCTTGCCATGTTGATAGCCTGAATGTCCAACCGTTCGGAAGTTCTCTGAGAATAGGATTTCCAGATCCTCCGCCTGTGGTATCTCCCATAGTTGTTACATGTGGAAATACTTTCATAGCCTGAATGAAATCTTCTGCTGAGCTAAAACAGTACTCATTAGTTAATACGATTACCGGATTTAAATAAGTTAAGTCGACGGGTGCAATGTAATCATCAATCCAATTTGTAAAATCATTATGTTCAGGTCCATTGCGGTATCTTATTTTGCGAAATAGTCTTTTTTCATCGGCAAATCGGCTTGCAATAATTTTACCATAAGTGTCAGTTCCGCCACCGTTCATTCTTACATCAATGATTATCCCTTTGGTATCCATAAAATTTCCTAAAATATTATCAATCTGCAAATAATCATCATATTCTCCTCCAAAGTTATTGATGTATATATAGCCAATGTTTTTATCTATTATTCTGCCATAATATATTGTCTTGTTGATACTAAACAGGTTTTCGCAATATTTTCCTATTGTCGATATATCAATCCAGTTTAAAGTTGGTGATAGTCTATCCTCATGATGATTATAAGCTCTATTGCCTATTGGAGAGAAAATTGTTACATGACCGTCTTTCAAATGATAACTCATATCAGCTAAAAGCTCTAGTAATTCATTATCATTTGTATTGTTATTAATCTTTGGTCTGTAAATAGTATATAAGGAGTCCCAATTAATTTTTTTATATTCGAAATAAGAATAATGTCTATCAAACTCCTTCCAAAATATTTCAAAGTTTTTTTCAGGTGTATTCTCAAATTCTTTATCAAATTGCTTTTCACAACCAATTATGAGGACACAAAATAGAAAAAACAGTTTATTCAAATTCATTTTCTAAAAGTTATATGAAAGTCCGGCGGTTAGTATTGATTTAACTGATTTTACTGGATAATAGGATTTAATTGTATAATAACTCATATTATAGGAAAGTGAAAGATAAAATCTATTAAAGAGATATTGGTAAATCGCACTGTTAATATTTACACCAAAGTATTTGTTAAATGACCCCGCTTCCCATTCATTATTTAGCTTTAATCGTATTGAATTGAATTCTGAAGGTCTTTGAAAATAATTAAAAAATGGAGTATCGAAACCAAAAAGAATAAATGATTTTTTGTATTTGTATATCAATAATGCATTAATTAATAGTGAAGTTGCCGTGATATCATTTGATTGGAATTCTTCAGCAGAAAGATTATACTGCTTGCGGATATAATATCTCATTGTACCGGTTGACAGAATTCCCGAACCAATTGAAAAGAAGAAATTTTTTCTATTTAATAGTTGGTAATAGAAACGATAGGATAATTCTCCACCCGAATAATTACAATAATCATACTCAAAATATGAGTTATTAAAATTTGTATTCAATTTTAAATCAGCTATATAAAAATTAAGGCTATGAAGAAATCTGTCGCCTTGATGAAGGTATAAAAGCTTAATTGGCAATTGTTTACTTCCTTTATATTTTTTGAAATTGACATATTCATCATAAACCAAAGTTTTTATCCATCCGGTTTCGATTGTTATGAAATTCTTTTTGGGAGGGGATAAATCCTGAGATTTTACGCAGTTTATTGAATAAAAGGTTAAAATCAACAAGCTAAAGAAAATAGTTCTCATAATTGCAGGAGGGCTCTACTTATTATTGTCTGGTGTATAAAACAACTTTTATTCTAATAAAAAATCACAAAATAGCTAACGCTGGTCAAAGATACCAATCGTTAAGCTTTTGCAAGCGATTACAAACGAATTAAATTATAAGTCTAAACCTGTAAACTTTTTTTAGGACGATACAGTGCTATTGTAAAGTCTCAAATTTTTCAATCCAATTAATAATTTTCCTAATCACAAGACCTATGTTATCTTGCACTTCCTCATTTGTAAATCTCAGAAATGATACTCCATAATCCTCCAGTGTCTCTTGTCGTATTACATCGCGTATTTTATTATCTTCATTATTGTGAATTTTACCATCCAATTCAATGGCCAGATTTAATTCATGGCAATAAAAATCAACAATATAGTAGTGAAGCGGTTTCTGTCTATGAAAATCATAGCCTTTTAGTTGATTTCCTTTCAGTCTTCTCCACAATATACATTCAGCTTCTGTACAACTATTTCTTAACTCTCTGGCTTGTTCCTTCAAATCAGGATGATACCAGATTATTCTTCTTCTCTTAGGCATAACGGTTGTGTATTATTGGGTGAAAATAGAAAAAAGTAAGCATTTAAAACACACCCCCTCAGTCCCCCTCTCTAGAGGGGGATGTGCCATTTTGCAAAAAGCCTGAGCCCCCTCTTGAGAGGGGGTTGGGGGTGTGTATTTACCCAACCACCAAACAACCTACTATATCATGCTGCGCGGAGTCGAAGCATTTTCTATTGCAGTGAGTTTGTTTGCCTTTCATGCAAAGTAAATACAGGGAATTTATATTTTAAAAACTGAAAAAAAGACTATTGTTGCTATCAAACCACGAAAACCCTTATTAGCTATTCCGTTGTGCGTTCGTGCCTTGTTTTCGTGTCAATTTATTGATTTTTTCAATAAAATCTGTTTTTGAATCAGTATATGCCTCTCTGTCATTCTTAAATTTATTAGCAAGTTCCAGTTTTAAAACTTCATATTCTTTTGCTATCTCTTTGTGCTTAATCAAATAATCTCTAAACCGTATTTCATCCCAGTCTCCTTTGTATCTGATGTGTATGTGATACGCTTGTCCTTTGAATCCCTGATTTGTATATCCTTTAACAAAGGTCATGTGAGGGGGAGGATTATCAGGCTGTTTGGTAAGTTGATATCCATGCGATTTAAAGACATCCTTGAGTTTTTGAATATCATTCTGCTTCGAGATTTGCAATAAAATATCAATCGTAGGTTTAGCCTTTAATCCTGGAATTGCTGTACTGCCGATATGTTCAATGTTTACGATTTCTAATTGTGAGAAGGACTCAAGTATTAATTGTTTCTCAGTTTGATACAAATCAATCCATCTATCCGTGTACTCTTGAATTACTATTGGGAACAATTGACCCAGTTCTTCTGTTGTTAAATTATTAAGTGATTTATTTGATTTTGTATCCCCTGGCTGATTTTGAAACTCCTCCAATAGAATCCCGTTTTTTACTAATTCTTTTTCGGTATCGGCAATCTTAATTTGAGCATCTTTGTTCCAGTTTGTATGTCCATTTTTTATTAACGATGTTTCAAATCCTTCTGCTATTCCACCCAGACAACTCGCTTTAACACATCCATGACTGACCAATCCGCCAATTGTTATAGAATTAATTCCTAATTCTGAAAGTGTTGTTTTTAAAACAGTTTTTCGAAACGCATTTCCATGGTTTTTCTGAATTACTGTATCATCCTCGTGCCTTTCAATCCGTTGGTCGATTTCCCAATCAAAAGTGCCAAATCTAAGTTGATTATTATTGTGTTGTACAAAAATAACTTTTGAACCCAAATCACGGTAAGCTTTTATTGCAGAATTGACTGAATTAATAAAAACTTGCTCTTTATACAGAGTTTTCTTTTTTGTCAATCCGTTTTGTATGTCAATTAATATCAATGCTTTCATGTTGCAACTCGGTCTATGGGCAAGACCAATGGCCGAAGGTAAGACAAGTAATGTTTTTCGGAGCTGCGTTTCTGTCATCGGTGACCGTTACA
The DNA here is from genome assembly GCA_964456285.1 of uncultured Bacteroidales bacterium. Classification (GTDB taxonomy): domain Bacteria; phylum Bacteroidota; class Bacteroidia; order Bacteroidales; family UBA10428; genus UBA10428. Next base: position 7,023 of record CAYWBC010000099.1, on the reverse strand, counting down.
TAACAAATATATTAAACATTTGCAAACCACCATCATAGCTATTTGCACCGCTTGTTGTAGTGCGTTTTGTTATCTTAAACATTCCTTTTTAGTTCTTTAGTAATCATACATTATGATCAAAAATCAGCTTCTATTAAACCTACTTACCCTTTGGCTGTCTTGTTTATTAATAATACCAAATATCAGTCCTGGAATAGCAATTATTGAAGTGATAATAACTGCTTTACTTATATAAAAACCAGGTTGCCACAAGTAATCCCAAAGAAGAAAGATTAATGTTGGAGCTCCTAAAATGAAAATAACCAGAGCAATGAATATTGCCAGCTTACTATCTATAGCTTTAAAATCATCTACTGCATAAGCAATTGTCTTTTGGCATTTTTTACAGGTTAGATCAATTCTTTCCCCTTTTAACATTTTAAGAGCTACTCTATCTTGACACCATGTCCAGAAAGAGATTTCAGATTTACAATTTGAACACTTTATGAAAAGTTTCATACTTGATGTTTAGGTTCATTGATCGTACTGCAAAAATGCACTACAACCTGTTACCAATATGAATTGGCTGGGATTTCGATACCACTTACTTATCAAACCGCTAAAAATTTTAATAAATGTACAAACTTTAAATAAATCACTGCCCCCCAGCTTACTAATTGGCTGTTATTGCGTTGTTGTCTTATAAGTATGTCAGTCCAATTTTCCGCCCTAAACCTTCTTCAAATATCTTGAATAGGGTCGAGATCTGGATGTCAATCTTACCATTTTCTAATCTGGAGATATAACTCTTTTTAGTTCCCGTCTTACGTGCTAATTCTTCTTGAGTTAGATGTGCTTCTTTCCTGGCATCCTTTATCATCTCACCTACAACAAATGCTTTGGCTTTGGATTCAAATTCATCTCTCTTGGGATTTCCCAGTTTACCATATTTAATATCAAGCAACTCATCAAATGTCTTTGCCTCTTGAATTGTTTTCATGATTTATCCTCCTTTTTATTCTTTAAATACTCATTCATTAAATTGATAGCCTTTGCAATCTCTTTCTTTGGAGTCTTTTTACTCTTTTTCTGAAATCCATTGAAGAGTATTACAATTCTACCGGCATCAAAACAACAAAAAATCCTATAAATATTACTTCCTACTTTTATCCTAATCTCATATAGTCCATCAGTGTCCTCAAGATGTTTTAGAAATTTCTCTGGCACTCTGTCAACAGTCCGGATAATCTTAAAAACATATTCAATTTTCTCCTGGACCGAAGTATCAATAGAGATATAGAAGTCTATGAAATAATTTTTATAAAATTTTATCTCTCTGATCATGAAACAAAGTTAACAAATATGTTAACAAATATCAAAGCGATTTATGGGATGATAATGATTGTTCTTGGCAGTGCCCCTATGCGCCATAAAGTTCCCGTCATATGAAAAGTTGGGATTTTCGGCCTGCGTTCTTGCGACAGGGGACAAGAACTTAGAAGCGGAGTAGTGCATTTGCACCCCTTCTTCACCCCAATTTTTTATAGGATGCTTTATATTTGTGATCTTCAAATATCATCTTCTAATTATCCTTATAATAAAATCCCATTCCAGTAATAATCCAATGCTAATCAATAGAATCCATTGAGGAACCTGAAATAATAAGTCAGTATTTGTAAATATTATGAGCATTAAGAATAATATGCCATAAAGAAACATTCTTATTCCAATAAAATTAATCAGAACATTGTTTTCTTTTATCCTCCTTATCAATAAGAAAACAATTATAAAACCCCCGGAAACAAGAAAATCAATAGATAAAAGATACCATACTGCTCGAATTTCTATTTTCATGTTATCAGGAATATTTGACTGCATCAAAGATTTTATATCAGTCAATTCTCCGCCAATACAATGAATTATTAATCCTATAACAATTAAAATGGATGCAATTGTATATCTCGTTTTCATTTAGTATATCATTAATTTATCAAATATTTAAAATCAATTTAGTTCCAGCCTTAATTGCAAGCTAGTATTTGCTGCACAAGGTTTCGTCAATATGGTGTGTGCAGTTTTCAAAGCTGTTAACTTAGCGGGATACAATATACATAATTTAAAGCAAATGCATTGGAACACTGCATACCCAGACATGAACTATAGGCTGTTGGGTGCTGCCTATTTCATTTCCATCCTCATTAGTTTTTTATCAAACGTTTAAAGTAGATACTTATCAAAATGCAAGCTGTTATTAAAAATAACCAGTCTATAGTAATAGAAGTTACTTCAAATCTGTAATTTCTATCAATGCCAAATGTGATTGAATAGAAAACAAAAGATAAAATATTCAGAAATAATGGTAGAAACAATACCCACCGTATTGATTTATTTAGTCTATTGGTTGAAGAAAAAACAGGAGCCAAAAAGAACAAAGCAATACTCATTGTGATATATCCCAATTCTTCTAATGCAATAAATATCCCATGACCATTATATTGAACAAGTAAAGCAATTCCTTCAGTCTCTCCTTTCATCATACTAATGGGAACTACTGCAAATTGAATAAAATAATCAGCCAATAAGACGGTGGTTGAAATCAGAGCAAAAGCAACACTTAATGAACTAAATATTTTTTTCTCATTTGAAGCCAGATAATGTAGTGAAACTACAAAAATCACAAAAGCAAAAAGTTGGAAAATAGCAAGATACATCCAGTAATAATCTCTTGGATAATAAGTTAGTATATCACTAAATGGATAATCCATACAATTGCCCGGACAGTTAGGTCCGCTTGGCGGAATAGCAATCATTGCAAATCCAAATGTAACAATTGTCAGGATTGTCAATGCAATCGAAGAGTATAATCCAAGTTTTATAGCAGTAGCTTTAGAATTATCCATATGTTTATGTTTTTAAATTTGTACATTTTAGTTTGTTGCACAATGTCATTTTAGTTTACACCCAATTAGAGTATAGAGCAAGTTTTGTCTTTTCAGATAATCACAAATTAGCTAATGCTGGTCTAATATACAAATCGTTAAGATTATACAAACGAATTTAAACGGATAAAAACCCGCAATGCTGCTGCGCGATTGTATCGCGTTGTAAAATCAATGAGAAAAACCAGCATAAAATGACCTTACCAGGTTCATCCGGGTCATGAGGGTTTCGTTGGCGATTTCAAAGCTCAAACTTATCAAGTTACATGTTTAGAAAAATTGAAAAACAAACGCTTGTAAATCACTATCCCGCCAATGAACTATACCCATTGTGGTGCAGTAATTTCCTCTATCCATTTGTATATAAGAAATACAATAGAAAGCGTTATGATTATTAATCCATGATTTTCTGTTAAATCAAACTCTGTAATCCAATCAAAATTTTGTCTAATGAGAAACACTAATCCAATACTAATAATCAAAATGGATATTCCAATTATTAAGGACATAAAGTTAAGAAATGGTCTCACTTTAACGATTTGCTTTTTTGTCAAATGGGTTTCAACTATTTTTTTAGTAAAGGAATTATCATTAATCCGTTGCACATTTGATTTTAATGTATTTTTTATTATTTCGTCTTTAGTTTTCATAATCCATTTTCTCAAATAGTTTTTTCCTGGCTCTATGTAAAATTACTTTAATATTAGCAATACTAAATCCTGTTATTTGAGCAATTTCTTTTATCGACTTTTCCGCAAGATAGAAAAGCATAATAATATTTCTATCAGTGTCTTCAAGCAAATTGATTGCCTTATATAAATCTTGGATTTTATCTTCCTGATTATCATTTTTTTCAGAAGTCTCAATTAGTAATGAATAATCAACCGTATTTATATGATTTTCTTTTTTTAAAAATCCAATAGATTGATTGTAAACAATTCTGTACAACCATGTCGAGAATTTTGAATCATTTCGAAACCTGCTGATATTCTCTAGAATTTTTAAAAAGCTATCTTGTGTTATATCCTTCGCATCTTCTTTATTTTTAACAATACTCAAGGCTAAATTATATGCAATGTCTTTGTATTTGTCCACCAATATCTTTAGTGCCTCAGAATTCCCAGAGATAGCTTTTTTTATAATCTGTGATTCCATGTTCTATCAACGGTTCCAATTTCTTATAATCATATAGTTGATTAAAAATCCAATGCCACCAAAAATCAATAACATGGCCGCATAAGTAATGAAATTATCCATTCGTTCGTAGTTGAGTACAAGTAAATGACCAATGAATAGTCCCAATCCAAGTGAAAGAAATAATACTCCATTTTTTAAATTTGTTTGTTTTCTGTACTCCGAAATACTTAATCCTTCATCTGGATTTACACCTTGTTCTATCAGTTTCATGCGCTCCTGGTTCTTGGTTTTCATATAATAACCAATCAATCCGCAAACTGGAAATGCAATAATTATTAAAATTCCTAATAGTCCCATAATCTTAATTTTTTAAAGTTAATTTATGGTTTAGATAATTAAAGGTGCCAAAAGGTTACAAAGAAGGTCAGCTTATATTGCACACAACCCCGCCATATGAAAAGTAGTGGCATTTCGGGCTATGTTCTTATCCACTGTAGGTGTTTTTGCTACAAGGTACAAAGTTTTGCAAATCACCAACACAGCTATTTTTTTATATGCGACTTTGGCAGCTGCCCTTCATGTTATTATGAAGTTTGTAAATAATTTTAATAATAATAGATCACTATTCATTAATGTAATAATATCTTTTTGGAAATAATTTTATTAGAAAAATAAATTTTTATTAGATATATACCTTTTCTATAACTATGTAAATCAATAGTTATTTGCTGATTATTATGAAAAGTTGAGGAGAGTATAAGATTGCCTGTTAAATTATATACTTCTATTATTGCATCTTTATATGATATATCCTCAATTATAGCATTAAATATATTTTCTGATGGATTAGGATATATTATTACTTCTTGCTTAAATTGAATTCCTTTTTCATTCTTAATTCCGCTTACCAATTTCAGACTATCAAGTAATTCATCAATTTTGACCCAATAGGTTGAAGTTCCTGCTGTGGGACTGGAACGAACAAAAAATAAATATTTATTATCTGAAGTCACATAAGGGGCAAATTCCCAGTCTGAAGTATTAATTAGTGGCCCCAAATCTTTAAAATTTGTCCATGTTGTGTCAGTTTTATTATAGCTAATAAATAAATCACCAGCTTTACCTGAGACAACTTCTGAATTAATACAATATGAGTTATCTCTTGCCAGAAATAATTCATTCCCGTACAATGCAAAGATCAGCGGATAATTCAAGCCCTTTAATGTAATATTTGAGCCACTTTGTATAACTTCCGATATGGATGTCCGAGAACTAATATCAACAGGATAATTTATTGGATCTTCCCAATTCATACTGTCTCCAACAGAAAAAAATAAAGATTGACCAGGATTATTGGCCTTATCCATAAACATTGTATCTCCATTATTTGATAATGCAGGTTGTTGGTAACCAGTAAATAAATTGAAAGGCCCCGTCCACTTGTTATTACTATACGCTAAATTTCTAATTCTTGATGTATTGCCTGAACCATAACCATTCATTTCGTTGTAATAAATATTTCTACCATCATCAGAAATGGCAATTCTGGCGCCAGCAAAAAATCCGGAACTTACAGGCAGATTAAAAATTATAGGGGCATTATCCTGGGGAATTTGTCCTAAATACAAACTATCTGAAGGAATTGATTGTGCAAAACCTGAACTTAAAAGAGAAAAACATAAAATTGATAGATGGATTAATTTCTTCATATTCTTCTATAATTAACAATTATGCAACGTTAAAAAAAAGAATATTCAGAGTTGTTTTGTTTTACAAAACAGAACGCTTTTTATTTTTTATTTGATTTATTTAAGAAGTTCAATTTGGAAGACAGAAACTAATTAGATGTCTTTTTTCTGTATTCGGATGGTGTTCGTCCTGCATATTTACGAAAAGTATAAATAAATACCGATCTTGAATTAAATCCAACCTCATACATAATCTGTTGAATTGTATATTCACTATATGGGAGTAAAAGTAAACGCTTCGCTTCTGCAATTCTATAATCATTTATAAACGCTGGAAAACTTTTATTAAATTCTTCATTAATTATTTGTGATAAAGATAGTATTGAAATTTCCATCTTTTTTGCCAGGATACTTATAGTTAAGGATGGATCAGAATAAATTTTCTCAATCTCCATATTCTTTATAAGCTCATTAATAATTTGCTGTTTTTCTGTTAAAGTCATATTATTATTTTGATACTTCTTTCTCCATCTGAAAAATTCAGGCTTAATAAGAGCGATATAGATTAAAATATTTAAAAACAGAAAACCTGCAATAAAATAGAAATTAGCTAAGTATGGACAGATTCCGGCTTTTTTCCAAATATCCATTAAAAGGAATGTATTAAACTTTAGTGCCCAAAGCAAAATAAAGCCAACCAAAAGAAAACTATAAAAAATCCGGATATCTGATTTATTAATATGTTTCTTATACAGACTTTTCTTTTTAAAAACAGTAAATCCGGTTAATAAAAGATAGATAAAAATTTGCGCTAAAATCAATCCACCTGAATAAACTCTGAATGGAGATAACCAGAATAAATAATTTTGGTCAATATTTTCTTTTATTGATACATATAATACCATGATAACAAATGGAGAGACATGTAACCATTCCCATTTATTTATTTTTTCTCCTATTATGGTTCTGGAATAAAACCAGATTAAGGGGCCGTACAAGAAGGCAAATTGATCGAAAAAAAATGGAAGTAAATGAAATCTTGTTACAACCTTAACCGGAAAAACATTCATAAAAACAACGGTACATATTTGGGTTGCATATACAAAAAGGATCAAAGACAGAATTTTATTGTTAGTATTTCTATACTTTTTGGAATTGAAAAACAAAATCAATAAAAACACTTGAAATATAGCTATAACACCTGCCAATTTGAGTAGTAGTAATACCAAAATAACCAATTATTTAAGCTATAAATGTATTAATTAATTTAGGTTATTAAA
>CAYWBC010000098.1:0-13089 GCA_964456285.1 uncultured Bacteroidales bacterium | reverse complement strand
TGTATTCGATTTCCAAAGAAGGGGTGGCAATGGTCATTTTAATATTTTCTTTGGCGATCGTTTCAGGATAGTAGTTTTTTAAGGCTGGAATATCGTCTGACTCAGTTTCGCCAGGTTGCAGCTGTGTTAATAATGTTACTCCCTCGTAAGTGCTGATATATGGTGCAGAGCCAAATTGAACCGCCTTTTGGTTTAACATGATAAGACGACCAGCGTCGTTCAATCTATTATAAAGACCATAAGGGGAAATTCCGATTGAACAGGTTGGTGCGCCTTGCAGCGCAACTGTAGGTGGAAACTGCAAACATTTAGACATGCCCTGAAAATGCACCGTCATTTTGTTCTTTTCGTAAATTTCGTTTATTTGAGATCCTGATATGGTATAGACATCGTGAATATCAAATGAATTGGATTTAGCCATTTTTTTCTCGCTTATTGATTTTGACATGGCCGGTTCCAATCGGTTCCGGCATTCTAATTAAAATTCGAGCGCCAGCATGAAAAATCTAAATCATAGCTAACGCTCGGAATATTTGTTAATTCATATTGCATGTAAAGTGGCTATATTAGCACTTTCCTTGCCATACATTGCCTTTTTTCTTCTTTTTTTCCTTTACTGGTGCTGCATCAGGTTCTTCCGGAATATCTTTTTCAGCACTCAAATCAATAGGCATCTTTGTCGTCGGATAGGGTTTAATCGTACCGAACAGCAGGTCTGCAGAAACCCTGATCGAATCGGGAGTGCCGGAGAAGTTACAAATCACCGCGTCAGCTTCAGTGGTTGTGCCTTTACGATATGGGAAGTTGGTAACAACAACTACATCATGCCCGGCGGCTTTCAATGCTTTAACCAGGTGCGTGTTATTGCCTCTCTTTTCAATACGGGCATAGTAGTTGGTCATAACAACCAGATCTGCTTCTTTAGCCAGATTCAAAGCTTCTTCAACTTCATCTTCTTCGGCATAAAATCCGGCATCATCAAGGATCAGATTTGTAGAATGCTTGGTCATCTGTTCACAGAACATATGCTGATGACTGTACAGATCTTTTCCAAGAAACTCGTATGGCATGAGTTGTTCAATCACAAGGATCTTTTTATCCTTGGTTAAGGGAAGAAGTTTTTTATCATCGCGTACAACCAGTAATGCTTTGTGAGCAACTTCCCAGGAGAAGTCGATGTTTATTTTGTCTCTGACAATAGCTGTGGTTTCCTTCGGATCCATTTTGCCTGCTTTTTCAAACAGACCCTGGTCATACTTTTTGCTAAGCAAACGACGACAAGCATCGTCAACACGTTCTTCAGAAAGTTCGCCGTTTTCAACAGCCATTTTAATTCCGAACAGACACTGTGAACGGGATTCATCGTCGGCCTTAAGCAGAATGTGATCTACTCCTGCTTTAACCGCCATGGCGCATGCTTGAGGAAGTGGCCATTTTTTGAGGATAGCGGCCATACCGATCGCATCAGAAACAATGATACCGTCAAATCCCATTTCACCTCTCAGAAGATCAGTGAGGATCTTTTTGGAAAGAGTAGCCGGATATTCTTCATCATAGGCAGGGTAAATTGTATGCGCTGTCATAAGAGCTGATGCACCTGCGTCCACACCCACCTGAAATGCTGCCAGTTCGACCTCCTGCATACGTTTTTTATCGCCGCGGCATCTATCCAGCACGTCATGCGCATCCGTTGCAGAATCACCACGTCCGGCAAAATGCTTGATTGTTGCAATAATGCCTGCGTCCTCGTAACCTCGAACGGTTGCATCGATGAACTTTGATATAACTTTAACATCATCTCCGAATGAACGAACACCAATTTCCGGATTCAATGGATTGATGTTCACATCACAGACAGGATGATAGAATTGAGTGACACCCATAGCCTTCATTTGACGGGCCATCAGATTAGCTAATTTATATGCAAGATCTACATCACCAATGGCAGTGATACCCATTGGAGGAGGAAATTGCAGTACACCGCCGGCAGAATAATCATTCTTGAAATCGCCTTCCATATCAATTGTAATATGCAGGGGAACTCCGGAAGGTCTGTTCATTGCAATTTGCTGTAGGTTGTTAAGAGCCTCTGTTAGCTCTTCAGGTGTTACACTTATTCCAAAGCCACGGGAGTCGAACCAGGTATGAGCAATATCATAATAATCTTTAGGCGCTTTGAAATTTGGATCGATCTGTGAGCGCCCCCAATATAGGTTTTTACAGGTTTCCATTGCGTAGGGTTCCAGACAAAGGCCACCCGCATGCAGTTTGGTAATCTGTTCGATCCCAGAGGGTGTCGGAATGGCTCCACGCCATGTGAAGGTGAGTAGTTGGCCACATTTCTCCAACAGACTCATTTTAGCGATCTTCGCCGCAACAAAATCATCTCTTTCTTTTGACATTGTGTATCTCCTTAAAATTTATTGTTTAGTATTTTTCGTAACAAAAACGTTCTTCAGATGCAATCCGGAATCTCACATCATAGCATTAAGTGCGAATTTAAAATTTATTCATTTAATCACAAAGACTTTTTCAATAATGATCTATTTTTGCCAACTTTCATAAAACTATGATAGTATAATTGGACAGTAATCATGAAAATTAAAAATCCAATTCTTCCGGGATTCAATCCCGATCCGTCAATTTTAAGAGTAGACGATGATTTTTACATTGCCACTTCAACATTTGAGTGGTTCCCGGGAGTGCAAATTCATCATTCAAAAGATTTGATACACTGGAAGCTAATTACACATCCCCTAAACAGAACTTCTCAACTGGATATGACCGGTAACCCAAATTCGTGCGGTATTTGGGCCCCCTGTCTGAGTTACGATAACAATACATTTTATTTGATCTACACCGATGTAAAAACCTTTAGGGGAGAATTTAAAGATGCACATAACTATCTCGTAACTACCAATGATATCATGGGAGAGTGGTCAGACCCAATTTTCCTGAACAGCTCAGGTTTCGACCCTTCATTATTTCACGACACCGATGGGAAAAAATGGTTAATGAATATGATTTGGGATCATCGAAAAGGAAAACATTCCTTTGGAGGCATTTTGTTGCAGGAATATTCCGAAAAAGAGAAAAAACTGGTGGGACCTATTACAAATATTTTTAAAGGTACTGAAATTGGCTTGGTTGAAGGACCTCATATTTACAAAAAAAATGGCTACTACTATTTAATGACAGCAGAAGGTGGCACTGTGTTAGAACATGCTGTTACTATGGCTCGTTCGAAAAACCTTACCGGTCCTTTTGAAGTAGATCCGCAAAATCCTGTTTTAACTTCCTTTTACAATCCAGAGTTGTATTTACTAAGAGCGGGACATGCTTCATTGGTGGAAACCCAAAATGGTGAGTGTTATCTTGCACATCTTTGCGGAAGGCAAATTCCAGCAAGAGGGAGATCCACCATGGGAAGGGAAACCGCAATACAAAAAATGAAATGGACAGATGATGGATGGTTGAGGCTGGAGAGTGAAGGTCATGAACCACAGGCTGAAGTCCCGGCACCAGATTTACCCATACACAAATGGGAAGAAGAACCAACACGTGATGATTTTGACAGTGACAAGCTGAATATTAATTTTCAATTTCTGAGAGTTAAGCTGGAAGAGAATACACTTTCATTGACCGAACGACCCGGATTTTTAAGACTTAAGGGGCGGGAATCATTAAATTCACATCATACACAAGCATTGGTGGTAAGAAGGCAGCAGTCTTTCTTTTTCACAGCAGAAACCGGTGTTGATTTTCAACCGGATACATTTCAGCAAATGGCAGGCTTGATCTGCATGTTTGATAACAGGAATTTCTATTATATCTATATTACCCTGGAAGAGGACAAAGGACGTTGTATTGATATTATCTCCAGCCAGAAAGGTGTCGCCGAATTTCTTTTGGACGAAAAGCTAAGCATCCCTGAAAATGGAATGTATTATTTAAAAGCAGATGTACAATATGACAAACTTAGGTTTTATCATTCTGCAAATGAAAAGGATTGGGCGCAATTAGGCCCTGTATATGATTACAGTACACTTTCCGATGAATTTGATGAAGGAGGTGGACATGCCCATTTCACTGGTTCATTTGTAGGTATGTCTTGCCAGGATTTATCAGGAAGAAGAAAACCAGCTGATTTTGGTTATTTTGAATATCAAGAAGGAAAAGAATAAATATTCTTTAAATATTTTCTTTTACCAACATGCTCGCATTTTTAATATGCGCAAGAGAACCTGTATGTGAATCAAGGATTGATTTAATATTATTTTCTAAAAGCTTCTGCACCTGCAAAGTTTTGCAAATGACCTCGTTTAGAGAAGTGACAAGAAAAATCTGAATTCTATTGGTTTTGGTTAGGAGCGAAAGAGCTGTTCCCCCATTGCCTTCATAATTCTTTTTTAACTTCTCAAAAGCCTTACTGAAAGTACCAGGTTCCAGGTATTTTAAAAATGTTTCAGATCCAATACCATCAGCACACTCCGAAAACAAAATCAACTTTCCTCCGTCTTTTACAAAAGCAGCTGCATGATGCAAAGATTTATGAGCCTGTATAAAATTGATGTCTTTTGGGTAGCCACCGCTTGAAGCAACAACCATATCATATTGTCTGCTTACGCCTGATTTGAAGTATCTATCATGCTCCTTGCAGGCTTCTAGAAAATCATGGTAATTGCTTCCAATCAGTAATTTGCATACTTCTCCCCTGCTATTCAGTATTCCATGAATAGAAATCTTTGACGGTATCAGATCATCAATCTCATGTAAATCTTCAGCAATTGGATTTCCTTCAAGTTTTCCAGGCTGACATCCCGGATGCAAACCCTCCCCTTCTGTATCAAGAAACAAACCATGGTTTTGGTATATTGATTTTTTATCTGCCAAACCCGGAAACAAAAGTTTTCTTCCACCTCCATAACCAGCAAAATAATGATGTGAAATTGATCCAAATGTTATCAATAAGCTGCTTTTTAAAACTTCTTCCCGTACTTTAACAAGAGTACCCCTTTTTGTAATTCCCAACTCTTTCATTGCCTTTTCATCATTGCAGTTATGATGCACAAACTTGTACTCTCTAAATACGTTTCCATAACTACTCAAACTCTCTTCATCAGTCTGAGTTGCATGAGTTCCATAAGCAATGTAAAAGATGATATTTTCTTTCAATGTGCCTTTCTTTAAGAGAGCTTCAATTAGCCATGGTAAGTACAAAGGGTAGCCGCACAATCGGGTTTTATCAGAAACAACAATTCCTACTTTAGCATACCTATCTTTATCATTGGGTAGCACAGTATGAAGTTTATCAAGGAATTGTATTTTGTCAATGTTGTATTCCGGTTCGTTAATCTCTAACACTTCAAATTCTTTTGGGATTGAAACCGAAATGGTACGCCTTCCATACTTGATATTCATAGTCATAATATCATTGTAAAAACATAAAAATTAAATCTAAAATATCTTCAAAAAATTAAGCGATAAAATTGAAAGAGGGGAATCTATTCATCAGTATCTTCCCCATCCTGCTTATCATTAATTCTTATCTTTTTTTGAAGAGCCCCCAAGCAATCTGCTGTTTTGTAAAGTCTCTGCTGCTGACGTAACTTCAACAACACCTTTGTTTACTCTATTCAGCAATAACTCCAGTGAGTCTGCGAAAGTTGTATCTGAAATAAACTTGTGCAATGCATTTCTTTCATCATTTAGTTTCATGCTCACTTCAGCAAGATTTTTAAGCACTATTTCCAGGTCCTTGCCGGCATTCTCAAAATTACCAGCCATTGTAGTATCAGTCAACATCTTGCCAAAAACACCATCACCATGATTGATTTTTTCTGATATTTTCTCCAAATTGGCAGATATTCCTGAAATGTTATTTGTTGTTTTCTCCCACTCCTTAGAGAATTCAGGGTCGAATAATAATTTACCCATAATACTATTCCCATTGTTCAGCTTAGCTGTTATCTCGGCCAGATTTTCGGACAAGTCTGCTATATTTTTGCCTGATTTCTCAATATCTTTCGAAAACTCAGATTCAGTAAATACTTTGTCAAATAATCCATCTCCATTATTAATCTTTTCTGTTATTTCTATCAAATTATTGGATACCTGTGAAATTTTACTACTAGCATTCTGTATATCGCTAATGATATCATCCAATTCAACTGGTTCAACAGAAGGAAGTATATCACCCGATTCCACAGCATCTGTTCCGGGAATACCAGGCAAGATAATGACTATTTTGTTTCCCATCAATCCATCATTTCCAATGGTTGCCAGAGAGCTTTTCTTAATGAAAGGAACAACCTGCCTGTCCATCGACATTTCAACGGCAACAGCCGTATCAGAAATGATGCTGATTTCCACAATTGCTCCAACCTCTATTCCGGTAAATCGTACGTTGTTTCCTACTTTTAGTCCCCGAACGTCACGAAATACAGTTGAAATTTTTATTGTAGGTTTAAACATATTGCGTTTTCGTCCCAGAATAAGAATTGCTGCAATAAAGAAAAGAAAGGCTATGAATATAAAAACCCCGATACGTAATGAATTGTTTTTATTTTCAGGCATAACCGATAGCTTTAATAGATATTATTTAAAAAATCCTTCGATAATTTCATTATCCTTGTTTTGTAATTCCTCATATTTTCCACGGGCAATTATTTTTCCCTGATCCATAATAATCATGCGATCTGCAGTTTCTTTGGCGCATTTCATGTCATGTGTAACGAGGATAGAAGTAGTATTGTATCTCTTTTTAACTTCCACAACGAGTTCACTAATTCCCTGAGAAGTGAAAGGATCCAATCCGGTAGTTGGCTCATCATATAAAATAATTTTAGGTTTTAATACCAGTGTACGTGCCAGTCCCGCACGTTTTTTCATTCCTCCTGATAATTCAGATGGCATTTTGTGTATAGCGTCAAGCAGACCAACGCTATCAAGCACATCGTATACAAGTGCATCTTTTTCGGAATTACTTAAATCAGGAGCATTTCTTTTTAATGTAAAGAGTAAATTTTCTTCAACAGACATAGAATCATACAAAGCTCCTCCCTGAAATAAAAATCCTATATTTTGTCTGAGTTTATTAAGCTCATACTCATCCATCTTAGTAATGCTATTGCCCAAGACCTCAATCTCCCCTTCTTCAACTTTCTCTAATCCAACAATGCATTTAATCAATACAGATTTCCCAACACCCGACCTGCCAAGAATAACAAGATTTTCGTCTTCAGAAAGATTAAGGTTAATATCAGAAAGCACTTGATTCTCGCCAAACCACTTGTTCAGATTATGGATTTTAATCACATGATGATTATATGTCTTTTGGTTAACTATCATAAAATAATCTGTGTAATTTGAACAGCAATTAAATCAATGATAAATATGGATAAAGAAGAAAGAATAACTGCAGAATTTGTTGCCATTCCAACACCCTCAGCTCCCCGATTTGTAGTGTATCCTTTATAGCAACTTAAAATGCCAATGAAGAATCCGAACAGAAAAGTTTTTATTGTCGCCGGAATTAAATCACGGAAATATAGCTCATCGAATGCTTCACGAATAAAAAGCCACAAAGATATATTGTTATGAAATGTATAGCCAATGTATGAGCCAATAAGGGCAAGGAAATCGGCATAAATTACAAGCAAAGGCAACATAAGTGTGGTGGCAGCTACACGTGTTACAACAAGATATTTCATAGGATAAACCCCTGAGACTTCCATCGCATCAATTTGCTCAGTTATTCTCATGGAGCTGAGTTCGGCCCCTATACGAGATCCTACCTTCCCTGCAAATAATAGTGCTGTTATTACAGGACCAATTTCAATGACTACAGAAATAAACACCATGGTTGGGACCCATGATTCGGCTCCAAATTCTGCCATCACCGGACGCGTTTGAATAGTAAGAACAAGTCCCATGATCAAAGCAGTAATGCTTATTAATGAAAATGATTTATACCCGGCTTCAAATGCTTGTCTTCTGAATTCAATATACTCGAAAGGTCTCCTGAATAGATACTTTAATGTAAGAATAGTAAAACTTGCAATATTGGCAATTTCTACCAGAAAGTCTTTTAATTTACCTCTTATAAAACCGGGATTGAACATAGTATTTTCTTCGCCGAATATTATTATTTTGAGATGTCTAATTTAATAACAAATGATTTCTAATTGCACCTTTTTCTATTAATAGAATATTAAATTATTGATTCATAAAGAATTATATGAATTTATATTTCTTTTCTATTTCTCAATATAAGCATTTTATCTTTTCTGAAAGAGAGAATTAGGGAGAAACAAAATGAATTGCACAATCAAATTACTCATGAATTCACCCCTTAAAATATAATTTCGCCCCTAAAACACAAAATTTACCCCATCACCCCTGCATAAACACCAAAAAGTTGACATTTGTCATGTTTCTGCTGTTAATTTGACCTTCAATTAATTTTATTTTTCAAAATGAAGACTGATAAAACAATGGCTCAGGATAAATTCGAAATCAAGGAATTACAAGCCGTACTTGAAGAAAAGGGATTTTACACCGTTGTGTTAAATAGCGAAAAAGAAGTTAAGGATTTTATTAATGATAATATACCTGATGAACGTTTGGTGGGTTTAGGAGATTCCATAACCAATTGCAAGCTTAACATCAGAAATATATTAGCAGCAAAAGGTAGTAAAATATTCTATTCCTGGGATGGTTCAGAAAATTACAACAGAAGCATGGATACTTTTGAACGACCTCCCCGCCCTGACTATTATCTATCCAGAATAAATGCTCTAACTGCTGTCGGGGATGTATTAATGAAGGATTATTCCAAACAGGCAGCCGATGAAGGATTATACCCAAAGCAAATATTCGCCTTTGCCGGTATGAATCGTTTGACAAATAAATTTAAAGACAACGACAGCATACACAAATACCCTGTATTTTCTCAGAAACCTGATGATACAGAATTCACTATCGCGTTATTGACTTTCTTAAAGTACTAGTGAATTTAATCTTCTGAAAATGAATTATACTTTCTAATTAATTTTTTTGGATCACACCATAAAAACCAATATTAACATTGCTTTTAGATGTACAAGCTAAAATACAATTCAAACCAAAACCTTGTTTTGTAGTAACTACTTGATTTTGTGACAGGAAGGTAATTTTTCATCAAAATAGTATTCCTGATTTTTGGTTATATGTAAGATTTCTTTTTATCTTGTATATACTAAATCAATTTTTTTTTAGTATTAAATAGTAATCCCCAATTCCAAAAATTTAATTACCCTATGGAAAATAATTCTAAGAAATCTGTATCGGAAGAAAAGCCGAAAATTACGTATTCTGCTGAGCGAACTAACTTGCAGGAGTTTGGATATTCTAAATCAGGAAGTGTTCAGGGCGACCCTGATGTATTTGCTTCTTTTCTTGAGAGAATTCTCAATGGAGACCTTGTAGATGAGCAATACAAAGGGCTCAGCGAACATGAAAGAAAAGAAAAGAGAGAGAAAATCAGGGACCTTGAAAAAGCCCTTGATGATACCAGGAAGAACAATGCCAAATTTGAGGCAGATGTTAAAGTAAAAGAAAAACAAATTGAAGAACACAGGGCAGAGCTTCTTAATATAAGAGAAAAAAGAGCTGAAAACCAGGAAGTGTTGACAAGAGATTCTTTTAGTACATTGAAATTCAGTATAAACCTTTTTCTTCTGGTGTTTCTAACTGGCTACCTGTTCTTCTTTTACGTATCGGCAGCATACAAAGCCCTATATGTAGATTTCGAGGGAATAGCTGAAAGACTTGCTGAAGGATTAAGTACCGGGAGTATTATGCCGCAACCGTATGAGCTTGCTGAAGCTATGCGTTACAATCCATTGCTATTCCTTGTGCCTTTTGTATTTTATGCATTTGGTTGGGCCTTTCATATCATTCTTGATATGAAGCACAGAGCAAAAATCGTATTTGTTTCATTGCTTATAACAGTAACTTTTATAGTCGATCTTTTGTTGGCACTTATTATTCATACAAATACCGAATCAGCTAAAGAATTGATGGGATTGGCAAGCATGAAGTGGAATCAGAACCCAACCTTTTATATCATTTTATTTTTAGGATTCCTTGTATACATAATCTGGAGTATTCTGCTTGATTCTTTATTAAGGGAATGGAAAAAAAGACAGGTAACATTAAATTTGAAACGAATCATCAAGCATCTGAAAAATGACATTAAAATCCTGTCTGAAAAAATTATGCCGATTCAACTGATCATAAATGAAATTGATATCTTAAGGGATGAAGTAGATACCTATGTTCAGGGTAATCTGAAAGGCTTTATTGATCAGTTTACCAATGGCTGGATCTCTTTTCTGTCTACTGACAATATGAAGGCAGTTAAAACAAAATGCCTGAATATTCGGGACGAATTTCTTGACAGGCATAAAATAGTTCCCGGAATTGTTAAAGTCATAAAAGCAAAAAGGAAATAAGAAATCAATTACCAGCTTAAACAAAAAAAATTCCTATCATGAAAAAAAGAGTCATATTATCCTATTTTCTTTTGTTACTGATCATTTCCTGTCGGCCTCCCGCTCCAAAAAAACGAAGCGTGTCGATGAAACACAATTACATAATATTGCTTGACCTTTCCGATCGTTTGATTGTTCAGCCCGAGCAACCAGCGCGCGACAAGGAAATAATAAAAGCAATTTACCAGATGTTTGAAGAGAAGGTCAAAAAGGATCTGTACATCAAATCCCGTGATGAACTAAAAGTTGTAATTGCTCCTCAAAGAGGTTCAGGATTAAGAACTGACACATACGAAGATCAGTTGTATGTGAATATGGGAACCATTAAGAATGTATTTCGCCGTCCGAAAGAAGAAGAACGCCGAACAAATTTCAATAATGCCCTTGATGAATTGTACAAAAAAGCTGTGTTTAGCAAAAATCCCAAACAGTATTACGGGGCAGATATTTGGAAATACTTTTATGAAGATCTGAAAACAGATTATTCTTCTGATACATTAACAAAAAACTTCCTTTTCATCCTTACCGATGGCTACCCAATTGTTGGTAAGGACCTTAAGAAATTGCAGCCTGTAAAGGAATCTCTTCCCGACCTCCACATTGTATTGGTTGAAGTTAGTCCCAGAGATAAGGACCTTGAGTGGGACAGAATTATGGAAATGTGGGAAAAATGGTTTAATTCAATGGATATTCAGGATTATACCTTCATTAAAAGAATAGCCATTACAAAAGAAGTTGAGCAAATTAAAAACATCGTTGGAGAGTAAAAAAACTTAGCTAATAATTAAAAAACCTGTTCTTTCAGTTCCTAAGAAAGAACAGGTTTTTTGTTTTCAGCTATGATGTGAATTGCAATTAAAAGACTTTATCTTAACTTATTTTCCAGCCGTATTTTGGGCTAAATACCGCACAGAAGTATCAATAATATCACCCTCTTCATCTACTTTAAGAAAGAAAAAAGCATCCCCTGTCTCAACAGTTACACGGTAAAAATTCGTGCTATTTTGGTCTTTTGCTTTTCTCGATGAAATGATCATACCATTTACATAATGCACATCAATTTCTTCCAATGTGTTTTCTGGCAGATCATCCTTTTTAATATAAGTTGCAGTTTCCACACATTCTCCTTCGTGAGTAAAAAGGGCAGTCATAGCAATATTATTTTGAGTAAACTCAACCTGGTAATTGTTAAATTCCTTTTTCCAGTTTATAACTTCCGCTTTCGGGAATTTTTGATCAAATGCAGATGAAACATTATCAGGTATCTGAACATTATTGCCAAAGGCAAAAGTAGATACCAGGACAGCTAACAACAGTAATTTTTTCATTTCTTATAGTTTAAGGATTAATTTTTCTCGTTTATATTAATAGTATGATCACAATTTATAGTGTTAATAACAGCGCTCTGCAAAATGTTAAATACATTCTAAAATTGCCCGGTAAAGGTCATTTCATACTATCTGATTTCAATTGCATGAGAAATAATAACTAGTCACACTAATAAAATTACGTGAATGTGAATAATTTATTATGTGCAGGGTGGTGTTTTTTATCAAAAATTCGAATAGGTTTTTTAACAATTCCGATTTCCCAGTCTTGCTTATACATAGCGGCAATGCGAAAGCGATATTTGAGGGAAGTAGTGAAGTATATATATCCTATATAAGTTACACACCCCATCTCAAGAGTCAATTCCTGGCTAAAGGCACGTCAATGTTAAAATAGATTGTAACATACTCCATAAATAACTATTGGTTGCTTGGCGCATAAAATCTCGCTATTCTGAAGATGGATGGCAGTTGCGCCATATCAATCTATGCTCCTTGTACCCCCGGTTAACCTTTTGTTCGAAACATGAATTGAGTCCGGAAATAGGCTCTATGCCTTCCGGCTCTCTACACTGATAAACCCACAGACCTTAATCAGTGCTCCTCCCACTCTGGCAAGAGGGGGAAGCCACGCTATATTGCGTGGCAGGGGGTGTGTCTTTACTAACACCCTGGGAGATATCGTATGTATCTAATCTTCTCACTCACCCAAGCTATCTATATTTTGTTCAATACAGTCTTCAATCTCCCAGATTACCTTTCTGATATCTGTGAACACCTCATAATTTGAGAATTGCAGGATCTTTATGCCATAATCTCCCAGCTCACCCAGCCGCTTTGCGTCTCTATAGGCCACATCTCCTCTCTTATGAATGGAACCCTCAACTTCAATTGCCAGTTTTAGTTTCGGACAATAAAAATCCACAATGTAATACAGGAGTGGTTTCTGTCGATTAAAACGATAGCCCTTTAATTGCCTGCCCTTTAATCTTTGCCAAAGCAAATACTCAGCCTTTGTTTGGTTTTTCCTCAATTCTCTGGCACAGCCTATTAAATCTGGGTGATACCAGATCCAATTATTATTCTTACACATAACGGTATAATTTAACCTTGATAAAGATACTAAATTAAAAGACACACCCCCTGCCTTCCTTGCATCAGGCTTCCCCCTCTTGCCAGAGTGGGAGGAGCACTGAATAAAACACGTAGGCAATTCAAAGTATCAG
>CAYWBC010000097.1:0-13275 GCA_964456285.1 uncultured Bacteroidales bacterium | reverse complement strand
TGATGAGAAAAACCTTGCAGTTGTTGCCCCTTTTGTTGATCAAATTGAAACTGTCCTGGACAATGAATAATGTCATGCCATCTATTTTTCCAGTTTATCTAATTTGATTTTTAAACCCGTTTTCCAGGCCCAGCCTATTCTTCGGCCAATATTATAATAACTGTTTGAGTTAATCGAGAAGAGGATTGGATCTAGTTTTTTCATATAAGGATATCCTTTCTTCATGTATTTCTTTGAAGAATAGGTTTCTACTATTTCACCAATGAAAATTTCACTATCATTTTTAAGATTGATTACATCAACCAGCTTACATTCAAGATTAAGTGGTGTCTCACTGATCATGGGGGCATTCTTGAGTTCACCATAAAAAACATTAAATAGTGAGGCCTTATCAACCGAGTTGCCTGAATTCATTCCAACAAAATCTGTTTCTCTTATCATTCTTGTATTAGGAATGTTAATACTAAACGATTTGGTTTGTTTAATTCCGATGTTTGAATGGTGACTTTTCACAAGAGTTACAGAGACCATTGGTGGTTTATGCTGAACGATTCCAACATAGGAAACAGTTATGAAATTTGGTTGATTTTCTACTTTTGTACCTACTATAACGGTGGGCATTGGATAAATATACGGGTATGCCCCAAGTTTAATTTTTTCCATCGATTGATTAACTAAAATAATTTAAGACCTTAAGGTACGCTATTTTTTTTGAATGTTTATCTTCAGAGAGAGCTCTTTTAAATTTTCGTTTGATATAGAGGAGGGTGAGTCGATCATGACATCCCTTCCGGAATTATTTTTTGGAAAGGCAATTACGTCACGTATTGAATCATGTCCCGCGAAAAGAGCTACTAATCTATCGAAACCAAAAGCTATGCCGCCATGTGGAGGCGCTCCAAAACGAAAAGCGTTCATCAGAAATCCAAATTGTTCTTCCGCCTCTTCGGCAGTAAATCCCAGCACTTTAAATATCTTTTGCTGTAATTGCCGGTCATGAATTCTTATGGATCCACCACCAACTTCTACTCCATTAATCACCATATCATAGGCGTTTGCGCAGACTGAGGCAGGGTCACTTTCAAGCAAATCAAAGTCTTCTTTTCTAGGAGAAGTAAAAGGATGATGTTTTGCATAGAACCTATTCGATTCTTCGTCCCATTCAAGAAGTGGAAAGTCAATTATCCAGAGGGGAGCAAACTCATCTTTATTGATCAAGTTAAGTTCTTTACCCATTTCAAGTCGTAACTCTGCCAATGCATTCAATGTAGTGGGTTTATCTCCTGCAAGAACAAGCAACAAATCACCGGGTTTGGCTTTCAATTTATTGGCCCATTTTTTTAGCTCGTTTTCATCATAAAACTTATCTACCGACGACTTGAATGTGCCATCTTCATTGCATTTTACATATACCAGGCCTTTAGCACCAATTTGGGGTTTTCTGACAAATTCAGTAAGTGCATCTAATTTTTTCCTGCTATACTCAGTACATCCCTCTGCACATATTCCTCCTATGTATTCAACAGAATCAAAAACATTAAATCCTTTCCCTTTCACAATCTCAGACAATTCATTAATGCACATGCCAAATCGAATATCGGGCTTATCGTTGCCATATTTTTCCATGGCATCATTGTATGATAGTCTGGGGAAAGGGCCATCGAATTCAATACCTTTTATTTTGAATAAAAGATCTTTTGCTAAACCTTCAAATACCTCCAAAATATCATCCTGTTCTACAAAGGCCATTTCGCAGTCTATTTGTGTAAACTCAGGCTGGCGATCAGCACGCAGATCTTCATCCCTAAAACACTTTACAATCTGGAAATAACGATCGTAACCACCAATCATAAGCAATTGCTTGAAAGTTTGGGGTGACTGAGGCAAAGCATAAAACTGACCTTCATTCATACGCGATGGCACAAGAAAATCGCGTGCACCTTCCGGAGTCGACTTAATAAGCATTGGAGTTTCCACCTCAATGAATTTCTTATTGCTTAGGTAATTTCTTACCTCCTGAGCCATATTGTGTCTAAGCTCCAGACTTTTTTTGATGAAATTACGCCTTAGATCGAGGTACCTGTATTTCATTCTTAGCTCATCGCCTCCGTCGGTTTCATCTTCTATTGTAAATGGAGGTACTTCAGATGCATTTAAAATATCTATTTTATCAACAATAATTTCAACCTCACCAGTAGGCATATTTAAATTTTTATTGCTTCGTTCGGTTACTATCCCCTCTATCTGTATAACAAATTCACGACCAAGTTTTCTGGCTTTCTTACAAAGTTCAGAATCAGTATCCATGTTAAATACTAACTGAGTTAAGCCATAACGATCGCGAAGATCAACAAAAGTCATTCCTCCCAAATCTCTTGATTTTTGTACCCATCCGCTCAGAGTGACTTTCGTTCCTACAGATTTGATATTCAATTCACCGCATGTATGAGTTCTGTACATTCTTTATTCCCCTTAGCTCTTAATTAAAATTAACTAACGAAGATACTGCCAAGTAGTGAGATTTGGAAGAGCTGAAGTGAAATAAATTAATGACTTTTTAGCTTGTTTGTCAATTGTAGCTAAATTTAACCCGAACCAGCCTCGCTGGGTTTTCTTTGGTTCCTTGAAAATATGTGAACATGCGTAATCTGTTAGGGGTACGTTTTAGACATGTACCATATAAAGAATAATAGCGCTAATAAACCGTTTATGTAATAAACTATACTCTATTTTGGATGAAAAACTACATTTCAATTCTCCTGCTTATTGGCATGATCCCTTTTACCCAGGCTCAGGATCATTGTAAATACGAAGCAAAAGAATTTGAAGAATATGTTTTTGGTATAACATCTGAGCAAGGTGGACTCTTCCCGAATGCACATACACTTTACAAGAAAAATCTCCAATTGGAAACTGATTTGTCTCTTTCTCCACAAACAAAAAGACACGATTCCTGGGTATTAACGAGTATTTCACAACTGCGGTATGGCATAAACTCAAAACTTGAGCTTAGATTAGCTTACACATATGTCTACCCCAGGGAAATTGAGGCTGACACAGGGACCCATTCTCAATTGCTTCTGGGATTGAAAGCAAAATTTTTCACGGTAAGCGGGGAAAATATTGAGTGGAGTACAGCATTAGCAGGTAGCTATTTCATTGAGAACCTCAAAAGCGGAAGTGATGTCTTACCCGGTGGGTATTATGTGTTTTTGAATAATTCCCTAAAATTCTATGATCTGGTTAGCCTTGATATCAGCTTAGGATTTACACATAATTTGAACCGAAATAGCATACTGGGACTATTAAGCACACAATTATTGATTAAGAGGAGCGATTCAAATTGGGGATTATTCACAGGGCTTGGAGGCATTTATATTGAAAGCTATTTTAATGCCGGAATTGTGCTTACTGATAATTACAATTATATGCTGCATCTGGCGGTTATGGCTTTGGACAATTCTTATGGAGTGAATGTCTGTTATAACTATTGCTTTAAATGGTAGAAATTAATAAGAGGCAAAGAAGGCTCAATGAACTATATAACTGATTAGTATTCATCCCACCCGGATTGTTGATCCGAGTGGGCAGGGCTGTATTTCAAGTACTTATTCTACTCCTTCTTTGGGATTTGGGCCATATTCATTTTCTCCGGGATTACTGTCAGTTACCAAAAGAACTAAAAGCCAAATACTTCCTGCAATCGGAATCAAAGAGACTAGAATCATCCAACCGCTTTTCCCAATATCGTGTAATCTTCTAACTGCAACAGCTAAACTAGGGATTAATACTGCGAGAGCATAGAGAAAATAGAATAAACCATATGGAAGTCCTTCTACTGTTGTTCCGAAAACATTGTCTAATATCATTGCTGCGATTAAAAAAATCAAATTGAACAATACGAACATCCAATATTCTTTTCTTCTTGCCCGCCCTGTAAAACCGGCATAATTTTTTAATACTGCTAAATACCAATTCATAATAGTTTTTTTTATTTTTCTTATTTATTAGGTTTTTTGAATTTCACCCCGTTTATTTGAGTGGTTTCTGGTCTCACTATGAAATTATTTAATAATGAATTTTTTTTAGTTCTCTTATATATGGATTATTTCAGTTTTTTAAATTACTCATAATTTGTAAAAAATCAAAATTGTTTTTGATTCCAGCTTGTATGGAGAAATAAACTGATAGATAATTGCTATCTGGAGTACAATTTTTATCCATCATTGTCGGTTGAAAACTGCGAATTTTTATCTATGCAATGAATAGCAGATTCCCGGGTTGAAAATGTCTTAAATTTATACTTGTTTGTCTTGATTAATTCTTGATATAATATTGAGACAGCTGTCTCTACAGGGCTTTTCAATAACATGGCATCAATGATAATCATATTAATTCTTTTGCTTTAGGCATTTACAATTTCTTGCTTAAAACAATGCCGTCAGCTTGTAGAATTATTTTTCTTTGTTTGTATAAATCTCCGATTGATTTTTTAAATGCCTTTTTACTTATACCCAACTGAGCATAAATTTCATCGGGAGAACTTTTGTCTGTAATTGCAAGGAAACCTTTGTTTTCCTGCAGCTTACGATAAATTAACTCAGAATTAGTATACTTATAATTGGTGTAGCCTATAGCCTGAAGGGTAATATCAATTTTACTGTCTTTTCGTATATTTTTCACATAGCCGTTTAATTTGTCTCCAATCCTGATTTCCCTGAATACTTCGTTCTTAAATATTAATCCCTTATATCTATCATTTACTATTGCAGAAAAGCCAAGATCTGTCTTTTCAAAAACCAACAATTTCACTTCTTCACCTACTTTCAATGTAATATCCTCATTTCTTAAATGTTTTTCTAACCTGTTAGTGGCAAAAAGTCTATTTGTTTTTTCATCGATATCTAAATACACGATATACCATCTCCCTTCTTCCATTTTTTGTCTTTGTTCCCGGTAAGGAACCAACAATTCCTTTTCCAATCCCCAATCCAAAAAAGCTCCGACACTAGTAACTGCACTTACTTGTAAAAGAGCAAATTCATATAATAATATTTTCGGTGTTAGATTGGTTGCCACTTTTCTTTCTTCCGAATCAAGGTAAACAAAAACCCGAATCGCATCTTCCAATTTAAAATTTTCCGGGCAATATTTATTGGGGAGTAGAACGTCTTCTTCAGAATCATCTCCTAAATATAAGCCAACACTAGTCGTTCTTAATATTTTTAACTCATTGTATTTTCCTATCTCTATCATTACCTAAGGCCTTACCAAAAATTAGCTCAGCATGCAGGACGTTTACAAATCGTATTCCACATGTAACCGTCTCACTACTTACAATCGAAGTAATGAGAATCTTTGGGTTTCACAAGGTAGATATAATCTACTGATAACAGCTTATTATTTACAAGTTTCAACCAATTCTGTTAAAAAACCAAAATAAGAAAATATCATTTACTTAATCAGCCAGTTCTTAGCTGATTCCATTTCGTCAAAGACATGTATGTTCATTCCTGTAATGGTACTTAGGACATTTAGCAGGATCTTTTGTGCATTATTTGTTCCAAGAACTGCTAACTTTTTTATGTATGGACTAATCTCTTTACCCCCTTTTTTTATGTGATCCTTAACATGAGGTACCATGATGGTATTCGAATTATCAACCAGGTACAAAATATCTTTTTTTCCTGATCCCTTAATAAGATTCACAGCCTGGTTAGAATTCTCTATAATATCATTATCACGTAAGTTACTTCTGTCATTCAGTAGTATTTCGTTTTCTTTGTAGCTTATCCATTGTATTTTGCCTGGCATTTCTTGAAATTTTCAATTAATAAATAACTCAATTCTAATCCCTTACAATAATATTTGAGCCTGAAAAAAAAGGCTGATCAGTCACTATTGATCAGCCCCTTATTCATTTAGTTCTTTGTTATTGTTGAATTAATAGTTTCTTCGCCAGTATTCCATTCTCTCCTTTTACCTGAACAATGTACATACCGTTCTTTAGATGACCTGGATCTATTGAGGTTTCTCCAACGTGCAATATACCCTGGTACACAATTCTGCCATCAAGAGAAACTACAGATACATTTGCATCTGTATCCAAATCAGGTACAAGAATATTTATTTGATTATATGCATAGTATATTCGGCCATTTAAAATGGTGTTTGCAGCAATTGAATTTACTTTCTCAAGAGAAACTAAATTTGAAGCTTCTGAAAGTTTGTTTTCTTTAGCTTTCAAATTTGCTACTGAAAGAATAAAGAATTGATATTCAGCACTCTGTGTGATCGATTCTCCATTCACATCATTAAGGTCATCGGGCATATACGCCCTAATGTTCTTACCAGTGGGAGCCAGGGCAATGTAATTGCTTTCTGATACACTATTAGCAGCATCTACATCAAAGCTTCCGGCATTTTCAGCTTTAACAGCCATAATCCGGTATTCTTCAAGCTTTGATTCATCTTCCGATTTATCTGCCAATACCAACCAGTCAGCAGGATCAAAATTTCTTGCGATATTAGCAACCACAACATCTTCAACTCTGTCTAATTTCGACTGAAGAATAAATGCAACCGGATCACTCAGGTTCTCTTTGTTAGCCGCATTTCTTGGATCAGATCTTGCATATAAGAAGTATTCAATGCCTTCAGTAAGGAAATTCAAATTTGCATCGAGGACGAAAGGGGAAAGATCAATTGTATCTGTTTCGCCGGCAGTCATCTCCGTATAGGATCTGTTGCTCCCCTCATAAAGATTAATAATCTGTTCATAGCTAAGTGACTCTGCAGTTTCCCGTTTCACAAAAATAAACTCTGCATATTCGAGGTTTGTGATATCAGCAGGAACCATGTATCGAATCTGAAGGTCACTTGAATTGCCTTCATCACGAAGATCTTCAATTTCCAGCATAGTGATTTGCGGAGCCAGAACTCCTAATGATATCAGATTTGATGCTCCTGAGACAATAAAATCAGTAGCCCCGTTGAGACTACTCACCACAAATACATAATAGTCTGTGTTTTGATTAATACTTGCTCCGTTATAGGTTAATGCAGCAGGATTTAATATGATCTCGATATCGACACCGGTAACAGCCACTGCTGTATAATTAGCAGGCAGAACTGCCGCGGCTATAGCAGAGTCGAAAGTAGCAATATCACTTTCCGGAACCACCATTACCCTGTATTCATCCATTCCAGACTCATCAGCTGCATGACTAAAGCTTACCTGCATGTCGGATGCATTTAGATTGTCAGCGATATCCTCTGCAATGACGTTAGTAGCCATTTCAGGAGGACTGTTAAGAGTAACTTCATTACTTATTTCAAAGCCTAAATTATAAAGAGGTTCCTCATTAAACACGTACACAATAGCTTTATATGCCCTGCCGGTAATAACAGGATCACCATTAAAATCAAGTTGACCAAGTGGAAGTATGACCTCATAGTCCGCCGATCCATCAGGAGTAATGTCGATGCCATGCCCTCCCTCATTCATAATAAAATCATCCAGTGTTAATACATCAGCTTCTTCCGATTTAGCAATAGCTACTCCATACTGCTGAATATTTGTTTCATCAGAAGCAGCAGCAAAGGTAACCTTCATATCGGAAGCATTATAATTATCGTCAATATCTTCAGCAAGTATATCTGATGGCCGAGGCAAATCTATCATATCAGCTCCAATTCCGGTATAGATTGCGAACATGGGTATTTTATTGTAGGCATAATCTTTAATTGTCACTGCCACACTACTATTTGCAGTATCGACATCGGTATGAAGTCTTATCCAGCCCAGGTGGGGTTCTCCCAGCGTATTAGTAACAAAGCCAAGAAACTGATCTTCTTCACTCCCAAAATCTCCGGTTGGATAACCCGTTAAGTACTCCACACCAAATGCATCATAACCAAGAAAACCCTGTATGGTAGCTTTTGGTAAAAATTTTCCAAATGGTCCGTCCAAATACACGGAATCTTCTAATGCGTATGCATAAGGTACGTAACCTTTACCAAAAGTCCTTATATTTCCAACAAG
Organism: uncultured Bacteroidales bacterium; assembly: GCA_964456285.1. Taxonomy (GTDB): domain Bacteria; phylum Bacteroidota; class Bacteroidia; order Bacteroidales; family UBA10428; genus UBA10428. Next base: position 5,231 of record CAYWBC010000097.1, on the reverse strand, counting down.
CCGATTGTATTTTCCAAATCCCATAAAATTAACACCCTTAGTGGTAAGGTTAAAACCATAATTGGCGAATACAAAATCTGTTGTGTACTGAACCTTAAAATCAATAAGTCCATCCTGGTTGATGTCAAGGTCGTAAAACTCTCCTAATTCATCGATAACCACATCCGGATCGACGTCGATGTATTCAACTTGTCCGTTTACGGCAATACCAACTGCTGCTCCGGCCATAGCGGCAGAGTATGCTTTTAGTCTCTTTTGTAAATACTTTTTAGTCTCTTTTGTCATGGATTCAGGATTTTTATTGTCTTAAAAATTTATCTTAGAATATATATTTTTATTCAGAAGTCGCAAATAACAAAAACTTATAAAAGTGATAATATTAAATTAATACCTATTAATGGAGATAAGTTACTAAGAATAACTTATAGATCATAATATTTTTTTCAAAATTTTGAACGATAGAGTTTAGGATCGATGCATTTAACCATATTATTTTGCTGAATAGGTTTATCAATGAGTTTTCGGATCCTTACAAATGAATCTTCTTTTTGGGAAAGAATGTCATGATAGTCTATCCACTCAATTTCAACGTTTGATTTGCTTTCTGCCCACTGTTTTATAATTTGCAAGTTTCTAATGTATGCATTTTCAAGTTCGACTGGATAAGTATTAGATTGCTTTTGCTTGCCGGAGTTTTCAATCATTGTTAACTGTGAATGGATTACTTCCTTCATATTGCGTTTCATAAAAATAATTTTGTATTGGTATTTATCCGGTAAGAAGAAAAGCAGTTGTGAAATTATTTTCACTGCTTTACCTTCTGCCTGCGACAACCAGCCAGTATCTTTCGGAAGCATCTTTACAATCTCATGCTCATTGTAACCTTTTGGGTTATTTTTATCCGCTTTTCGAACGCCATCTGTGAATATTTCAATTCCTGTTGCCTCAAGCATTTGCATCATCAAAGACGTGCCCGAACGGGGGATTCCGGAAACGACAATTATAGGTTCAGTACTTAAGTTTTTGAAGAAAGCTTTGTGTGAAATAGCCTTGCTGGTATCACCCAGATGTTCTTCGTAAATCTTTATCAGGAGATTCCGTGCTTTACCAATGTTTGGGTTTTGAGTCAGGCACACTTCCAGTGCTTTTGCCGAATGCTCATATTCCTGTAATTGAAAAAGCGACATACCAAGATAATAATGGGCATTCGGAAAGTAATATAAGAGCCCAATTGCATTAAGACAAGCATCTATGGTTTTCTCGTAGTTATGCATTAAGAAATGACATCTTGCAATGCCTGTCCAGGCAGATGGATTATCAGGATCTTTATCAGTGGCTTTATTATATTCTGAAAGCGCCTCTTTGAAATTTAGTCTTAAGCAAAGTGCCCTGCCCTTTTGGATGTTCACTCTGGCACTATATGGCATTTCTTTTTCAACCTGATTATACAATTTAATTGCAGAGTCGAATTGATTTCTCTCCATGTAAATATTTCCTTCAAGCATATTAAGGGTTTGCAAGGGTACTTTTTGATAAGCTTTTCGGGTTTTCTTCTTTGACTGAGATTTCTGATCCTTAATTTCCTTTTTCAGTTTTACATCCAGCGTTCTTAATTTTTTGATTAATTGGAGGCTACCTTCATAGTCGTGTAGTTTTTGTTTTGCTATGACCAGCCTTACAAGAAATCTGACTTCATCAGGGAACTCACTGACTAATTCTTTAAGAAGCAATTCTGCTTTGCGGGATCGATTGGAATGAAGATAGACCAAAGCAAGATTAAATCTTGATTCCTTTCCGGAACTCAATACAGCCAGCTGTACATCTTCCCCTGGATCTTCTATATAACCGAGATCAATGAGTTGTTGAAGCTCTTCTTTCGTAGTGAAATGTTCCGTGGTATTTGTATCAGTATGCATACCTGAATTGCCTTCAACATTGTCCCATGATTCTATGTATTTGGGTTTCGGTTCCTTTTTAAATACCTGTATTAGAGGTTTGCCATCCATATCTTTTCCAATGGGCAATTCACAAACAGAAAGTATTGTGGGAACTACATCGAGTAAAGAAGCTCCGTAGACTCTCTCGTCCTGCCCGATATTCGGTCCCTTCATACAAAATATCCCAAATGGTCTGTGATCATATGCTATACCTGCCGGTTCATGTGGATTCGCCAAAAGTCTTCGTTCATCAGAAATAAATCCATGATCGCTGATGAGAATAAAGGTCACCTGGTCTCCTGCCAACCGTATTATCTGCTCAAGCATCATGTCATGATACATATAAGAAGCCTTAACAACATCCTTGTATAAATCAAATTGTTCACCTGGAATTCCTTTAAGTTTTGGAGGGTGGTACTTGATAAACTGATGACACATTATGTCAATGGCATTCAAATATAGTGCAATAAAGTCCCAGTCTTCATTTTCCAGTATCCATGTTGCAATTGCATGATAGTTTGTAGCTTCTGATATTGCCCGGGCAATCTTATAAAGACTCCTATCTTTCTTCTGGTCTATTTTGCCTGCCTCAGGTACAAAGGGTAGGAGGTGTGCATGGGTTAATTCTGCAGGGTGTATTCTGAATTGATTGAATAATTCTGCATAGGGGGGAGGATGTACACTATTTTCAGGGAATTTCCACTTTTCAGGTTTTGGATTGGAAGATCTGCCATAGAAATTTGAAACAGTGATTCCATTCAGGGGTTCAGCAGGATGACTTGGCCACCACCCCAAAACATGTGTCTTATAGCCATTTTGCATTAATATATTCCAGATTGCTTTGGTCTTACGCGATGTCGATAATATCGGTTGTATTCCCTGCCCCATTGGCAGGGGTTCTGTAAAACCGAGAACACCATGCTTGTCGGCAAATTTTCCGGTGGCAATCGAACTCCAGAGAATAGGAGATATAACCGGCTCAAGTGTGGCTATATTCCCCATGACACCTTCATTTGTGAGCCCAGAGAGGGCTGGCATGAGTCCCGCGTCAAGCAGAGGATTAATTATTTGCCAATCGGCAGCATCCCATCCAATCAGCATTATTTTATTTTTTTTAACTGTCATTTTGATATGTTGATAGACTTAACTCTTCATTTTTTTTCTCCAGGCAAGAATTCCCTTGTAACCTATAGCTAACAATCCCAGAGAACCTTCCTTAGGAATTTTAATTTCTGTTCCATCCGGCTTGAAAATTCTCGTCTTTTCTTTCTTCAGAGTATCAATCTTATCTCTTATTTCATTCTTATCCATGTTTTTTTGGTTTATTTTCTCTGATAAGCTTGGCAGGGCTACCATAAGCAATCGTATTATCAGGAATATGTTTTGTTACAACAGATCCGGCTCCAATAACCGAGTTCTTACCAATTCTTCTTCCATCAATAATATTAGATCCCATACCAATTGTTGAACCCTCACCTATTTCACAGTAACCGGCAATATTACAACCAGGATTGAGTGTGGCAAAATCATGAATAGTGGTATGATGCCCTACCGTAACATTCCTGTTGACTGAAACCTGATTGCCCAGGCTTGAGAAAGGGGCAAGTATTGATCCAGGACCAATTGTTGAGCCATAAGCTATTTTGCAGGAAGAGGAAATAATAGCTTTTGAATGAAACAGCTTGGAATACATTTCATGCTCAATTTTATAATTATCTCTGTAAAATAGAAAAATTTTCTTTTTGATCTTGGCAATTGTACTACCCAATAAGATTATTGATTCGGATGATGGCAACCAATGGTTATGGATTTTTTCTTCGCATTCGATCCCATCAATAAGATAGGGAACTTTCATTTTGTTTATCTCTTCCTTTGCAACAATGCTAATAATTTCAAGACGGATATCTTTATTATACAAATTGTATAGTGTTTCAATAAGCATGGATAAAGATGCGTTATCATGGCCCAGAAATGTATACTTTCTTTTATCCATAATCCTCTCTGTTGCGGTTATAAAAACCTAATTTGCCAAATTCACGGCCGGACATTACCTGCCTGCCTGAGATTTTGGCAAGTTGATGGATCCTTTTTATTAGGCTTGTATTAGAAGCCAATTGTTTTGATTCCTGATCAAAATAAATATTGTCTTCAAGTCCGGTTCGCACTCCTCCTCCATTGGCGATAGCAGTCATATTAGCCTGAAGTTGAAATTTTCCAAGTCCTCCAAGCGACCAGTAGCTTTCATCGGGAAGATCATTTACAATTGCCCCGACATGTATTAAATTCATCTGTAGGGAAGCAATATTTCCTAATATAATATTAAAGTAATATGGAGGTCCGATCAATTCTTTTCCGATCAGATACCTGGCATAATTTAGCATTCCTATATCAAAAACTTCAAGCTCCGGTTTGACACCGTAATCTTGCATTTTTTCGGCAAGTTTCTTAATGATATCAGGAGCATTTGTACTCGACTGATTAATAAAATTCATAGAGCTTAGGGTCAGAGAAGCCATATCGGGAAATAATTCAATGGCTTCTGCGCGTTTTTCGAATTCATTAAAATTTCTACCACTTATCGAGGTGCATATTACAAGATCAGGGCAGTGCTTCTTTACCCCTTCAATAATAGTTTGGTAAATGCTCTTTTTATATGATGGCATACCCTGCAAATCCCTGGCATGTATATGAACAATAGTGATACCTATCTCATAGCAGGCATGAATCTGATCAATTATTTCATCCGGACTTTCAGGTAAATGAGGAGTCATATCTTTAGTCGGGATCATTCCTGTGGGACAAAAATTGATGATAAGTTTGTTCATTAGGGATATCAAATCACTTTAATTACTGAGAAAATCAATTCAACCCAAATTACGCATTAAAAAATGCCTAATCGATAAAGTGCTAGTAATCAAACCTGAAAAATTCAGGCTTGAACAATCACAAAATCGGGGTTAACCCAACTAAATCAGATAGTTCGGCTTATTCTTCGCCTCCTACTGATTAATTTGGGTTCAATGATTAAAGATAGAAAAAAAAGCCTTTTAGCCTGATGTTATAAAGCTGAGTGGAAAAATCGAAGTACCTTATTTTTTTCAAGCTTGTAGTTTATCTATTTCAGACCTGCTGGTTTTGCCTGGGAGTCAGATGTTGAAATTGAGATGTAACAAGATTTTGTTATTGTGACCAATATTTATAACTACATTCCCTTTTTTATGAAATTTTTTAACATATCTATGAGCGTCAACAATTTGCTTAAGTGAATAACTTCTGTCGATAACCTGTTTTAAT
>CAYWBC010000096.1:12203-13473 GCA_964456285.1 uncultured Bacteroidales bacterium | reverse complement strand
CATATCCGAGGATTTCTGAAGAATATGCATTAATACTCGATTTTCCTTCCCAGTAAGATACTATCCCATCAACTTCAACCTTGGCTTCTTTCTTTTTAAAATTCCTGCTTTTCCCTTCCTCGAATTAAAAAACTTCTGTTTTGAAAGTAATTGAATAAATTCCTGGAAAATATTATTGATCAATACTTTGAGCATAATTGGACGAAGCATCGGTCCAACCCGGATTTTGGGTAAGTATACCTCCTGAAAGCTCAATCTCAGATTCTGGAATAGGTAAAAAACCTCCTGTCTCTGGTCGATAATTAATGGTTTTATATATCAGATTACCACTATTATACATAGGCACATCTACAATTTTTTCAAAAGCTTCCTCTACATTATGCCATCTTAACAGGTCATAATATCTTACAGCTTCAAATGCAAGTTCGTACCTGCGTTCCTTTTTTATATTTTCCAAAGTGCAGGGCACAAAAGGTAATCCGGCTCTCTGACGAACTCTGTCAAGGTAACTTTGTGCATTCGAGCCTCCTAATTCTGCACCCATTAACAAAATGTCTGCAAAACGAATTACTACTAAATCTTGGGTATTATCCAACTGAAAGTTAGGAGTTGTGCCATATAATATGCAACTGTAGTTCACTATGTTTCCATCTGTTTTTTGAATATTTATGGGCAAATATTTTTTTTGCCAATAACCGGTTTCATTGTATTGGTTATCATTCCACCATATATAGCCTGAAGTTCCTTCACTCGTATCATTAACATCCAGGATCGATGATTGTCTTCTAATATCATTGGGTTCGTCATTTAGCCAGGTATCCCATAGTTGAGCATTTACAGTGGCACAGCCCCAGCCTCCCCCAAAAGGCACCTGAGTCTGACTCCTGAATCCACAGAATAGATTAATCTGATTACTATAGGGACGGGTATCCCAGGTTGCAAGATTAGAATACTTAATCGCAAATACCGTTTCAGTATTAGCCCCTTCTTCTCCAATCCATGAAAGATCATTATCATATGCATAGGCATATTGTGGGGTACCATCGCTGTAGGTATAATCACGATTTACGACTGAATAAGGCCACAGACTCCGAAAATCGGATAAAAGATCATATCCGCTATTATCAATACATTCATCAATCCATGCAATAACCTGATTTTTAGAAATTTCTCCATCCCCGTCTAAAAGAGGCAAAGTCATTTTTTCATAATAACCTGTATAGAAAAGAAAAACACGGGCCATTAACCCTTGTGCTGCCCATTTTGTAGC
>CAYWBC010000096.1:0-12193 GCA_964456285.1 uncultured Bacteroidales bacterium | reverse complement strand
CCCTAATTGATCTACATCCATCTGGGTTATTGGCGTGGGTGGAAACTTTTCAATAGCTAATTTTAAGTCAGTGGCAATTTGAGCATAGATTTCTTCCGCAGATGCTTTTGGCAGATTCAAGGGATTTGTTTCAATAATAAGAGGAACATTCCCAAACATCCGTGCCATATCAAAATAGAAGTATGCCCGCAAAAATCTGGTCTCTGCTTCAATCCGGCCTTTCTGAGTTTCGTTGTCCCACTCAATCTGATCGATTTTTTTGATTAACATATTACATCGGAAAATGCCCTTGTAATATTCACTCCATGCATCAATATAATCATCATCGCTCCATTTCTTAAATGCATCGGGAGCATGATGCCAGGGATCATTTTCGCCGGCACCTCCAAACTGGTCATCTGACAATTCATTAGCAACAAGAAAAAAACATTGTGCGGCAGGAATAACAGCCGGCAAACTGGCATAACAGCCGGTTAATGCATCTTCGGCATCTGCCGGAGTTCTGTAAAAATTTTCATCCACTTTTTGAGTGAGAGGTTCAGTATCCAGAAATGATTCTGAACATCCTGTTACTAAAACCAGTATGATTAAATTTATAATTTTTTTCATGGCAAATTATTATTTGAATTTGAAATTAAAACCTACCAGGTAAGTTCTGGGACTTGGGTAAAAGCCTAAATCTACGCCTGATGCATAATCTGATGGGGCGTATCCGATTTCGGGATCCATTCCTGAATAAGAGGTAATTGTATAAATATTTTGTGCAGAAAAGTAAAACCTTACCTGAGCAAAAGGGAGTTTTGAAATAATTTTTTTTAAATCGTACCCAATTGTTATATTCCTGATTCGTAAGTAATCTCCGTCCTCAATATATAAATCAGAAATATACCGGGTGTTTATATGTGAGCCTGAAGAGAGTCTTGGCAATTTGTAGGAAGTTCCTTCACCATGCCAACGTTCCAGGATTTCATTGGTATAATTATCACGTGGCTGATCGTTAAAAGACCGGTAGGATTTGGCAATTTGATTTCCAGCGACTCCAACAGCACTAATGGAAAAATCAAATCCCATATATTCAGCACTAAGACTGATTCCGAATGTGTAATCCGGATTAGGATCTCCGATAATAGTTTTATCATTAATATCAATAGTACCGTCATCATTTAAATCAACGAATCTTACATCGCCGGGAACAGCATCAGGCATTATAATTGTCCCTTCAGAATTTTGATAGGAATTCACTTCTTCTTCATTCTGGAAAATACCATCAGTTCTAAATCCCCAAAAATAACCAATTGGATATCCTACCTCGGCCCTGTATAACTCTGCTGTCCCCTGGCTAAGAACTTCAGAAGGGCCGTGGATAATACCTTCCTCATTAGCAATTTTAGTTACATTATTTGTATTATATGCCAGATTTGCCTTCACACTGTATTTAAAAGTATTGACATGTTCATTCCAGGATATACCTAATTCAAATCCCCGGTTATTCACATCACCTCCATTTATATAAGGTGTACCTGTCCCGTAACTTGCCAGTGCGGGAGCATCAACCAACCAGTCCTTAGTAGTTTTATTGTACCAATCGAAAGATGTATTAAGACGATTATTCAAGAAAAGGGCATCAAAACCGATATCCATTTGTTCGCTGGTTTCCCATGAAACATATTCATTTGGAAGAATATCGGGATAAGCTCCTGAAGTAGGTATATTTTTGTTTGTACCAAAAAAATAATTGACACCTTCAAAAGAGATGGTTGACAAATATTGAAACGGAGTAATATTCTGATTACCGTTCTGTCCCCAGCTGGCTCTAAGCTTTAAAAATTCGAGCCAATTGCCGGTGTTTTCCATAAAAGATTCATCAGAAATAACCCATCCTGCTGAAACCGAAGGAAAATACCCCCAACGATGTCTTTTGGCAAAATTTGAAGAACCATCAGCACGTATTACGGCTGTAAACAGATATTTTTCGCTATAATCATATGTAATTCGGCCAAAATAGGATAGCAGACCACCTTTGCCCCAGGGATGGCTTCCCAGTGTTGTTTCCGATGAAGCAATAGTAGGAGTATTATCAAAATAGGCGTGTTCAAAATCATCAAAAATGCTGTTCCTATTTGTTCCTTCAATTGATTCTCCAAGGCCCGTACGTTGGGCTGTATTTCCGACCAATGCAATAAAATGATGACTTTTGCTTAATGAAAATTTATACGACAATGTGTTTTCCATTATCAAACTATATCCCAACCACATACTATGGTTTACAGTGTTATAATCCTGATAGTTATTTCCTACTCTGGCTAAATCGAATTCAGGTACAAATGACCGGGATGAACCACCGGTTAGATCATATCCATAGCTACTTTTAAAGACCAGTTGTTTAATCGGTTGTAATTCAAAATATATATTGCCGGTTATATGATGTGATTTTACCAGATTTGAACCGTTTTTATATTCCATTAAGCCTACCGGATTGGCTTCCGCCGTATTCCACGGAATGGCATAATGATAGTTTCCTTTGTCATCATATATAGGTAAAAAAGGACTGGTACTGAGCATATCATGTATATTATTCCAATAGATATTTCCAATGGCTAATCCCTCTTTTTCACTATAACCGTAATTCAGATTTTCTCCGACTTTAAGTATATAGTACCGGTCATTTTTTAATACTATATGCTCGGTATTCAAACGAAAATTATACCTTTCATAAACCGGAGCAACAGGTTTCCCCAGTATACCTTCCTGAGCTAAATAGGATAATCCGATTGAATACACTGAACGGTCAGTTCCTCCGGTAATATTTAATGAATAGTTTTGTATAGGAGCATTTTTAACTGTTATCTCATCAAGCCAGTTTGTTCCATTCCATTTCCCACTTTCAATAGAATTCCAATCAGGCACTAAGGAGGCAAAATCGTAAGGATTTTGACCGTTATTAGTATGGCCTTCATTCATGATCATGGCGTACTCGCTTGCATTTAATAATTGCACATTATTATTGAAATTTTGTATTCCGAAATACCCATCAAAACTTATACTGGTCTTGTTTGGAATACCTTTTTTAGTAGTAACCATTATAACTCCGTTCGCAGCGCGGGCGCCATAAATTGCTGCTGATGCAGCATCTTTGAGAATATCAATGTCTTCGATATCGGAAATACTCAAATAATCAATGTTATCTACAGGAACACCATCAACAATATACAGGGGATTAGAATTACCCGTTGTTCCAAGTCCCCTGATATTTATTTTAAATCCTTCGCCCGGTTGCCCCGATGTTTTTACAATTTGAACACCCGGACTTATTCCCTGCAAGGCACTTAGAGAAGATATAGTATTTAATTTTTTGATTTCATCACCATCAACCTGTAATGTCGCACCAGTTATTAGTTTCTTTTTCTGAACTCCATAACCGATAACAACAACTTCATTGAGCGACTCTACGGAAGGAATCAACAGAACATTGATATTTGACTGATTCTCTGTTCCAACTTCCTCAGTAATATAACCAATGAAAGAAATAGAAAGAACAGCAGTAGAATCATCTACCGTAATTGTAAATTTTCCATCAACATCAGTAATTGTTCCAATAGAAGTCCCCTTTACAACAACTGTAGCCCCGGGCAATGGATTTCCATTTTCATCGGTTATTGTCCCTGAAATGGTCCTTTGCTGTTGATTGAGTAAAGAATAATTTAAGCTACTTTCTTTATTATTCCCGGTTTTTTGCTCCAATTGAAGATTCCCGTCAAACTTATTGGGACTTTGTGAGCCGTTAGGAGGTGGGTTTGCATTCCCATCATTTGCAACTGCCATAAAAAAGATAATGATAAACTTTATGAGCAGTAATGTGTGCAGCCTTTTAATCCGTAGTAAGTACTGCAAATAATTACTATTTTTCATATACTTGTAAATGTTTTTAGTTAGACATTAGTATTCTTTCGTTGAGTTTACTTGTTTAACAAAACTAATTTCCGGGAAATGCAGCAACATTTCCCGGATTCATTTGATCATAATTTAACTTTATTATCGACTAGCTGGAAAGTCTTCGAAAGCTCTCCAACTTGCAGCATAAAACCACCGGGTTCCAGAATAGTATTACCTTTCTCATCCGGGAAGGCTAAATCCCTATACGGTTCAATTTCAAAAGAAAACTCATAGGTTTCTCCGGGAAGAAGTTCCTTCTTTTCAAAATATACTAGTTCCTTTATAGGTCGTGTGATAGATGCATAATTATCGGTGATATACCACAATACTGTTTCCTTTCCCTTATAATCCCCGATATTGGTTACCGTTACTTCAGCTATTATTTTTTGATCCGGAGAAATAACTGAATCACTCAATACAAGACTGTTGTATCTAAATGAAGTATAACTCAGTCCATGACCAAAATCGGCTAATGAAATTCGGCCATTCAAGCTTGGATTATAGACCAGAGTGTCGGTTGGTTTTCTGTTGTAAGGTGAAAAATGAAGCGGATATGCCGGATAAGAAAATGGTAGTTTTCCACTGGGTATAACTTTACCGCTAATTACTTCTGCAATAGCTCGACCACCGTAAAAACATGGCAAACCTGCCCAAATTACACTATTACACCGGTCATAAATTTCGGTAAGCAGAACCGGTCTTCCTTCTATTATAACCATAACTGTTGGCTTGCCATTGGCCAAAACCTTATTTGCCATTTCTTCCTGTTCCCTATCTAGATGCATATCCGTTGTGTTACCTAATAGTTCTGCATATGGCTCATGTCCGATGGTCAGCAATAGGATATCTGCATTTTTTGCTTTATCGTCCAGCTCTTCTTCAAAATCACAGAAATCAATATTTTCTTCCCCAAATTCCAGGATAAGAGCTTCATACAATGTTTGCATATCATCAGGAAAAATATTATCGCTTGTTGGAATCCACACATAAGTCCAGCCACCTGTCAGAACCCTTTTCATTTGTGCAAATTTCCCAACGACAAGGATTTTCTTGTTTCTTTCCAATGGAAGCGTATTGTCATTTTTCATTAGCACAATTGATTCTCTTGTGGCATTTAAACACATAGTTTGATTTTCAGTGCTATTGATTCTTTCAATTCTATCTATGCTTGGAAATCTATTTTCGTCGAATAGTTCTAGATCGAATTTCAATCTTAATACCCTTCTAACAGAAAGGTTAATCCTTTCAACAGGAATACGGCCTTCCTCAACTAATTCTTTCAGGTAAGTTGCAAAATCCGGATCCTGAGGAGTCAGCGAAACATCGATCCCTGCCATAACAGACTGATATACTGCCTCTTTAACAGATTCTGCTGTTTTATGCCAGGTATGTAAGCGTATTACATCTTCCCAGTCAGTCATAGCTACCCCGTCAAATCCTAATTGATTTCGTAAAAGTTCGGTGAGGATTTTATATGATGAATGTACCGGGACACCATTTATTTCGCCGCTATTGATCATGATAGTTTTTGCTCCAGCATTAATAGCCGCTTTGAAGGCAGGAACAAAAAATTCATATAAACGCTGGTCCGGTATATATGCAGGTGTTCTGTCCCATCCCGATCTAGGATCGGAATATCCTAAGAAATGTTTTGGGCAGGCTGCCTGTTTATAGGGTATTGTATATGGATTATTTTGTATGGCAGTCACATACTCCTTCGCATATACCGAGGCAAGGTAAGGATCTTCTCCATACGTTTCGAAAAAGCGGGGCCATGCCGGATTACACCCAAGTCCCAGAACAGGGGAGTATATCCAGTTGTGTCCCAGGTCGGCGGTTTCAATACCAACAATGGTTGCTTCTTCCCGTATAAACTGAGGATAAAAAGTTGCCGCCATATTTATATTTTGCGGATACATTGTGGCTCCGAATACATTATTTGCTCCATGGATATGATCCATTCCATAAATAATCGGGATATTTAAACGGGAATGCCTTGAATTTACTTCCTGAAGCTCTTTAATATATTCATACCATTTTTCAGGTGATACAGCATCTCCGTTAACAAAATTACCTACCTTATATTTCTCTATTAATCCAATCAACCTTATTGTATCAAGAGATACTGTTTTATTAAGTTCTCCTATTTCATCAACTCCAGGATTAGTGGTAATTGCTCCAATGTCAATTTGGGTCATCTGCCCTATCTTTTCTTCCAGAGTCATTCGCGATAACAGATCATCTACACGTTCTTCAACACTATATGCAGGATTCAGGTATATTACTTCTTGTTTATGTTGAGCAAATAAACCTGAAAAAATAAAGAGAATAGAAAAAAAGAGGCTATGTTTTTTCATAGAAATAGTAATTAGGTTTTGATTAATTCTAAATATTATACACCCTTAATAATATTTATATTGTGTTGCTTATTTATGACTTGTTTTAAATACATACATGATTAGTTATGCTAATTGATCCTTGATAACCGCATCAATTATTTTATCGCTTGCATTCAGAATAGTTCCATAAGCTCCGTACATTTCATCGTTTTTATACCACTTAATATGGCTGGGGCCTCCAGCCCAGGTATGATTACGAATTTCTTTTTCAATTTTTCCCTTTAGCCATGGATTAAAAAGTTCGAGTACCGGGCCGCCAATAATTATTGTATTCGGGTCTAAAATGTTGGTAGTTACAATTAGAATAAATTTTACGGCATTAAAAACATGGTTGCGAAGCGATTCCTTTTTTAATAAATTTTCATGAAGTTCTTCCAGATTGTTAATTTTTATTCCGAATTCCTTTTCAACGAAATTTATGATGCCATTGAGTGAAATGGCAGATTCCACACTGTAGAATTCATTATCATCAGAAGATGAAATATAGGGTATATGTCCAATTTCTCCGGCATATCCTCTGTCGCCAAGATAGACCTCATTATTAAAGATTGACAGGGAAATACCTTGTCCGATATGAATAAACACATATTCTTTGTCATCCCAGTTTCGCTGCCTAATAACAGAAGATGCCTGCGCATGTATATCATGTTCGAGAAATTTATATGAAATGTTGGGTATGGAGTTAAACAGTAAATTGAAATTATAATTATTGATGGATTTGATCCGGGGAGTAAAAAGCCACCTATTATTTTCAATATCAATGCTACCAGCCAGAGCAATGGATAATCCAATTATTGAATCGGACTTTGCACCGGCTTCTATAAGTGAATGAACATAAGCCGATGTAACATGACCCGCTAAATTGGATTGATTTATTGTTTCATTAATAGGAAATGTGTGTCTGTAGATTTCATTTTTACCCCAATTTATTATTGAGCAAAGAATACTATTTTTTCTGATTTCAATTCCAAATAAAAGGTGCTTAGTATTATTAAAATGGTATTCCGTTGTTTTCCTGCCTCTTCCTTCTCCAATTTTATTGTCAGTTTTTACAATTATCTCCTCGTTATCGAGTAAATTAATAATACTACTGCATGATCCCCATGAGAGGCCTGTTTCATTTACTATTTCATTTTTTGTACTAATCCCTTTTCTTAATGCAAAGACAACTTTTTGTATCGAATTGATTCTCATCTCCCGATGTGAAGATTGTTCGGTTTTGCTTAATTCGGGCATAATTTATTATTATATATTATGATACAAATATAATTATTAATTTTATAAAAACAAATATATCAGATATATATGAAATAATAAATATTATTATATCAAGTTATGATATATTAAATATTATGTTTACTTTTGGAAAAAATAGTTGTTATGGACAAAAGTTTTTTAGGAATTGAGATAGGAGGAACCAAACTTCAGATTTTTCTGTGTGATGAAATTGGGAATCTTACTTATAAATTTAAGGAAGATGTAGGTTACACAAAAGAGGCGTCAAAAATTTTAGCTTTGATTGAAAGGATTATCAGGACTGACATACTTACAACAAATGATCAGATACTTGCAGTGGGTATTGGTTTTGGAGGGCCAATAGATATAAAGAGTGGAAGTATTTATAATTCGTACCAGGTTAATGGGTGGGATGATTTTGAACTTTCTCGGTGGATCAATAAGATCATCAATGCTCCTGTTTATATTGAAAATGATGCGAATCTTGCTGCTCTGGCTGAGGCATGTAAAGGCGCCGGCAAGGATTACGAAAGAGTATTTTATGTCACAATTGGAAGCGGTGTTGGAGGTGGGTTCATTTTAAATAAAAAAATCTTTCATGGTCATGGGAAAGGAGAGTCAGAAATTGGCCATATCAGATTAAATAAATCAGGATTAACATTTGAAAACGCATGCTCAGGGTGGACTATGGATAAAAAAATAAGAGAAACAAAACAACAGTATCCTGAAAGCAAAATCGCAAAAATAATTAAGGGACAGAATGGCCCTGAAGCCAAATATTTAATAAGTGCTATTCAGAAAGATTGTGAGGTGGCAAAAGGGATTTTTTCAGAGTTGACAGACGATATTGCTTTTGCCTTATCTCATGTAATCCATTTATTAAATCCGGATACTATAATAATTGGCGGAGGGCTGTCATTGATGGGAGAAATCCTGGTTCAGGAGATAAGAATAAAAATCCCGAATTACATCATGGATATTTTACGTCCCGGTCCAACGATATGTCTTTCCGAATTAAAAGAAGATGTCGTTGCAATCGGGGCTTTATTATTAGCTATGGAAAAATATAAATCATAAAAATCAATACTATGTTGAAGAAGTGGATTCAAGAGTATATCAATGCTCAAACGACAATTTTAGAAAGTTTTCCTGCTGAAAAAGTAATGGAATTAATTGAAGTCCTTAAAATGGCTAATCTTGAGGGAAGACAGGTATTTGTATTTGGAAATGGAGGTAGCGCAGCAAATGCATCACATTTTATAACGGATCTTGGTAAAAGTGTAGCTGGTACCGGGATAAAAAAATTCAAATGCAGGTCGATGAATGAAAGTGATGCCTGGATGACAGCTATTGGGAATGACTTTTCTTATGAGCATTTGTTTTGTAAACAACTAGAGAATTGTGCTAATTCTGGAGATATTATTTTAGTAATGAGTGTGAGCGGTACTTCTCCTAATATCCTTAAGGCAGTAGAATGGTCAAAAAGCAATGGACTTTATGTAATTGCTTTAGTTGGACAAAAGGAAACACCTCTCACTTCACTGGCTGATCAGATAATTTCAATCCCGGATCATCATTACGGTCGTGTCGAAGATACCCACATGTTAATTTGTCATGTGCTGGCCTATGCCTTTATTGAGAATCCTGATTTGATCCAACAATCAGATTTTACATATAATGAATGTATCTGATATAAATGGTCCGAAATAAATAAA
The DNA here is from genome assembly GCA_964456285.1 of uncultured Bacteroidales bacterium. Taxonomy (GTDB): domain Bacteria; phylum Bacteroidota; class Bacteroidia; order Bacteroidales; family UBA10428; genus UBA10428. The sequence continues at coordinate 2,910 of CAYWBC010000096.1, read as the reverse complement.
TGGGATGGGGTTGCTAAAGGTAGTTCCGCGCAAAATCACATTTACCTCTTTATCACAGAAGAAATACTAACCAATGATAATACATAGTAAAATGAATTCAGGTAAACAGAATAAAGTTTTAGTGATCATAATTGCTGTCATTGCTTCAACAGGTGGTTTGCTTTTTGGTTTTGATACCGGTGTTATTTCAGGGGCTATTCCCTTTCTTCAGGATCACTTCAGTTTGAATGATAGTCAAATTGAAAATATTACTGCGTTTGGATTATTAGGAGCTGTTTTAGGTGCTCTTATGGGTGGGCGAATAGCTGATATTCTGGGAAGAAAAAAAATAATATTTGTTGCTGCTATTATCTTTGCAACAGGCGCACTTTGGTCCGGTTTTGCGCCAAATCCCACACAGTTACTTTTCTCAAGACTCTATATTGGCATAGCAATTGGCGTAGCATCTTTTGCAGTACCTTTGTATATTGCCGAAGTATCACCGACAAAGATGAGAGGGGCATTAGTCTCATTGTTCCAATTTATGATCACAATAGGAATACTTGCCTCTTACCTGAGCGATAGTGCATTGGCAAATAATGATAAAACTGAATGCTGGCGAACTATGTTTTATGTTGGCGTAATTCCTGCATTAATTCTGTTTATCGGGGCATTCTTTTTACCGGAGACTCCCCGGTGGTTAATGAAAAAAGGAAGAGAACAGGAAAGCAAAAATATTCTGAGTAAAATAGAAGAACCGGGGCAGGTAGACCATATTTTTCAAACCATGAAAGACGACATGAAGAAAGAACCCAAAAGGCAATCCTGGAATGTTTTATTTCGTCCCTGGCTAAAAAATGCTTTTATAATAGCTGTCGGGATCATGTTCTTTCAACAATTTGTAGGGATAAATACCATAATCTATTACAGTCCAAAAATATTCCTGAAAGCCGGATTTGAAGGAAACGAAGCAGCTATCTGGGCATCGGTAAGTATCGGAGTAGTGAATGTGTTATTCACGATAGTTTCCATGTTTCTGATAGACAGATTGGGAAGAAGAAAATTATATTTCATTGGTTTAACCGGTATTATTCTATCCTTAATTAGTATTGGTTTTTGTTTCTATTTCAAAGAAATATATAATATTGATTCCAAATGGTTACTGGTTATCTCCATGCTGACTTATGTGGGATTTTTCACTTTGAGTATCGGCCCTCTCGGATGGCTGCTTATATCAGAGGTATACCCGCTAAGTGTAAGAGGGGTGGGATCTTCGATTGGTTCCCTATCGAATTGGGGATTTAATGCTCTTGTGGTCTGGTCTTTTTTTAAACTTTCCAGAATGCTTGGCGACGCTGAAGTTTTTTGGTTATTTGCTTTGATAGGTATTCTTGGGGTGGTATGGGGAATTCGTTACATTCCTGAAACAAAAGGAGTATCACTTGAAGATATTGAAGAGCACTGGCGAAGCGGTAAACCTCCTAACAAACTAAAAGCATAAGCATAACTATTCAGGGTTGATGTACTATAGTGCAGCAGGTATAAACACTTGCGGACCAAGTCTGGAATAAAACCTCAATTATTTTACCGTTTTTGAATCACCAGGGCAACCTAAATTTAGCCTGGAAGAATTTTACTATTGTGGTTCTTCCATTGAATTGACGGTATCCAATAATGGCATGAACTAGCTTACCAATTAGTATAATAATGGTGAAACAGACTGGCAATACAATCCTGTTCCCGTCTACAGATTACCAGGATAACCTCTTTGAACAATACTTCAATACATCGAGTGATTGTACATCAGAATTGGAAAATGTTGATTTGAATGTTCTTGATAAAGTTGTTGTGTAAGCATACGCCCTAGTACATATTGCCCGGAAAAAGCAGGTGATCTATCTTTCGCCCTAAAAGAAGAATGTTGAGTGAATCAAAATTCCTTTAACTTCATGGAAGGCAACAAGCATCCGGAATAAAGGTAAAAGAGTTTTGTTCAAATGAAGCTATTGCTCTTGCGACCTATTATTACTGGAGAAAGAAGCTTAGAAATAACCGTAGAGGCAATCAGGATTTTATTCCTCTTGTTGTAAAATCCATCCCAGCTTTTTCTAATCAAAACTATACTAATAACCAAGCTTCGATTCAAACCGGAGAAACGGATGCATTACCAGAATTGGTGTATCCTAACGGAACCCGGCTACGGATTACATCCAGGTGGATGAAAGCAAGGCCCCGGTGATCGATAATGAAAAGTACCAGGCTGTCAAGGCCTAAGTGCGCAGCGTAATGAATAACCTGATGTTCTTTAATTACGGCCATAGCTCACGGGCGCAAAAAGTGGTTGTTAGTTTACTAAATAATTATCAGGGAGCCGTCCAGATAGATGGTTATGAGACCTACTCAATATATGAGCACAAAATAGGTGTGCTGCTGCTGGGATGCTGGGCACATGCCTGAAGGAAGTTTACTGAAGCAGTAAGTGAAGATCCATCCAGGGCACAGTATGCCCTGGAACAAATCAGTATGCTCTATAAGATTGAAGATGTGGATTATGAGTAGCGGGCTGAACTACGGAAAAAACTGGCATATCCCATGATGTGTGCCTTTGAGAAATGAATCGTGAAATACTATCCAAAGGTATTACCGAAAGGCAGATATCATAAATAAGAAAAACACAGATTTGATTTATTCCATACTATTTTTAAAGCTAATAAAGAATGGCTAATATAAAGCACAATATAAAACAGTTGGGATTCAGTGGTTTGCGAGTATTTTGTTCTCGCTTCAGCATTCTTGTCGGTGGACAGGAACGCGGCTCAAAAACCCAACTGTTTTATATTGAAGATTGGTATTTTAATGAAGACAATTTAAAGATTAAGAAAGAAATAAAGGGATTCGGATTAATTCATAAAAATCCTTATAGGGTTTTGT
>CAYWBC010000095.1:0-13474 GCA_964456285.1 uncultured Bacteroidales bacterium | reverse complement strand
TCCTGACTAATAGTTGAATAGGCGTCATAACCAATTTTCTCAGCAAACTTAAAACACTCATACAATGTTTTTACAGAGAAACCTTCTTTTTTTGCTGCTGCAGAAAGTATGCTCAGTCCGAGTGATGGTCTTTCCAGGCTGGGAAATGGCATTGAAACAAGACAAATATCCATTCTATTAATTTTTTTCAAAATATAAGAAGTGTTATCTCATTAAATATAGCTACAATAGCTGTTAAATACAACCACTTGATCATGGTAGGGTTGGGTACAATTATCGGTTTTTAAATAGGTCCATTTAAAAGGGCTTCAAAATTACCGGAAAAAATTCGCTCTTTCAGTTCGTTTGAGATTTTTAATTCCATTATACATTCCACAAAATCTTTGATTCTATGCATTTTTCCCTCATAAGGCATAGGGAAGTCTGTGCCAAAAATAAATTTCTCAACTCCAACCCTCATGATAAGATTTTCAGTTAGTATTTCACTTATCTCATAAGGATATGCAGCAGTATCAATAAAGACATTAGGATGTTTTTCTGTGATCATAAAAGACTCGTTATGCCAAAGGGTACCCAGATGGGTAAGGATGATTTTTAATTCAGGAAAATCATTTGCAATATCATCTATCAATATCGGATCGGCTTGGTTTAATTTTACAAGGCTGCCAAAAGGGGTAGAACCCACATGAAAAACCACAGGAATCCCAAGTTCAGATGCAAGTTCATATATAGGCCATACTTTTTTATCATTGGGGTAAAAATTTTGCAGTGGCGGATGTAGTTTTAATCCTTTTAAATTCAAATTTTCGATCGCATCTGAAAGCTTTTCTTTTGCACCTTCCTTATTTGGATCCACGGAAGCAAAACCATAAAATTTCTCAGGCATCTTACTGCAGACCTCTGATACAAATTGATTGCTGGCTGTTAATAAGGGTCCATCCATTGCAAACAATATTGATTTTTCAACATTAGCCTCAGTCATTTGGGCAAGAAGATTTTCAAGTGACAACATGGCAATTACATCATCCAGATCAGAGAAAGTAGGAATTCCCTTTAAATAATCAAGCTTGTGTATCTGATCATCAGCAAAAACAACTGAGGTATCAATAAGGTGAGTGTGGGTATTTATAATTCGCATTTTCTGCTATTTATGGATAAGAAGGAAAAGATAATAAGAAAAATTAAAATCCCTTTGTAATGGCAATTAATTTTAATCTATGCATTGTAGAAAGGATCGCTGTCAGTAGCGCGAAAAACCTTAATTTTATGAATCAGACTGATTGCAATCATTGTCGCTAATGCAGTTAGATTAAAATTTTGTTCAACAATCATTGTAGTAAAGATCCCAAGTATTACCATTAGCGTAGCGAGGTATGTGAGCTTTACTTTTATTTTTAGTTGATTTATACTGTCTTTCATAAATGCAATAACAAGAAGCAAGGGATTTGCCCAAAGCAAATCAGTATTGAAATTGAAAATGTAATGATCGGTAGCTGCCCAAAGTATAATCACTATTATTCCGAGGGAACCGAATAAAATAAGAATGGATTTTTCGAATATTCTGAAAAAACCGGGAATGTATGTACCAAAAGCTGTAGAAATGATTAAGATCAGAGCCAAGGACCAGAGTATTATACCAGGCTGAATCATAACTTTATTGCTCTTTGTTTGAATATTGGTGTGTATTATATCGGATTGTGCAAGGCTTCTTTCAAAACCAAATTCTTGTCTGATCCGGATGTTTTTAAGTAACAAATGCAAATAATCAGGAAGAAACGAAATTTTTAATCCCTTTGCCCGGCGATCTGCAGGTGTACCCATCAGAAAGTCAATTCCTATATCTATCCAGGGTCTTTCTGTTGAATACGAGTTTATTAGTTTCCGGAAGCTTTTCTTTGGAGTAGCGCGTTGATTGTATTCAAGGCTATCGGAGGTAGATTCAATAATTACATCCATGATTTTAGATGAACAATTGTTGTAAAGAAAATCATACAAATATTCACGATTTTCTGGAAGATAGTTTACTCTCAGCAACTGAGCCATCTTTGATTTTTCAACAGGAGACAGATTTAAGGGTGTTTCTATCAAAGATCGATTTTCAAACGGAACATGCTGCAGAACAAGTTCAAAAGGAACTTTTGATAATGTATACTTTAATTTGCCCCGAACAAATCCAAAATAGAAGCTGGAGTTATTAAAATCGAAGGTTCCATAATTGTATACATCATCAGTATTTGTCACAGTGTTTCTTACCCTAATGGCGCTATGACCAAAAACAGAATATAGCTCCTTGCCTGGAGAATATGTTAGTAATGATATCTGAATGGTATTGTCGTTACTCTGACTGTGAGCCTGAATGCTACAATTGATAAATGCAAGTAGTTGTATAGTATAAACAAGAATTACACCTGGCTTTTTCATAAGGAATAGAATGATCCTTTTACTCTGTTATTAAGGTACAATGATAAAAAAAAAGCCGCAGTTATTTTAAAAGATTGTTGCTTTGAATCCATATTCAGGATTTTCATTGCTAAAATCCTGAGCTGAAAATTTTGGATTAAGTTCGAAATGGAGGAAGGTGTAATGCTCGAATAATCCTTTCTCATCATAATTTTTAAGGCCAATGGGGAATTGACGGTCTCTGTCGATATACATTACTATTTGCTTTGCATAATCAGAAGGCACCAAGATTGTGGAACCAGGCCTGAGGTCTTCAAATGATTTTATTTCAGGATTTTTCTCCAGGATCAGATAGTCACAGATCAGGAGTTTTTTGGAAATGGATTCAAGAGTTTCTCCATTTCTAACTTTATAAGGCACGTACCTATAATTGTCATTCTGGAATACTACCTTATAACAAATGATATTGTTGTATTTAACAAGGCCCTTGTATTGCCAAATACTGCTATCATTTTTATCATAGGTATTCCATAAATTTTCAAGAACCTCCAGGAAATAGGAATAACCGGCGCGAAAAATTGAATGGTGGTTGTTTTTCCGCATAAGATTTTCCAGGGGATCAATTGTGAAATTTGACAGTGCTTTTGTATTTCTGTTAAGAAATGCTTTACCCTCATTTTCGCCTTGAACATAAAGAACTTCTAGTCCCTCGTGAGGATAATATTGCTTTAAATACAATTTGTAAGGTTTATAAGAAATTTTAAAATCAGTTTTCTTACTTAGCATCTCACCATCAATTCTTTCTATTATCAGCATGGTAAGCTTAACAGTCTTTAGTGTATGATTGGATGCAAAAACTTTTTCCAGTATGGCCAAACCCGGATCAGATTCATACGAAAAGGACACACAAAATGCAATAAGAATTGTGAAAAGAAGAATGAATTTTGAGGGTTTAAAAGTATTGTATAAACGGGGGAGCATCAGGGTTTTGTTGCTTTTGCAAATTTTTTGTTAACGAATTCCCAATTCACAACATTCCAGAACGCATCAACGTAATCTGCCCTTTTATTTTGGTATTTCAGGTAATATGCATGCTCCCATACATCAACATTAAGCAAAGGAAAACCTCTTTGATCTTCGGGAAGTGTATCCATAAAAGGATTATCCTGATTTGCGGTTGTTGTTACCTTCAGCTTTCCATTTTGGTATATCAGCCAGGCCCATCCAGAACCAAAAAGATTTTTAGCAGCAATGCTGAATTCTTGCTTAAATTTTTCAAAGGATCCGAAATCCTTTAGAATTGCATCTGCAATCGGGCCACTTGGATTGCCGCCACCATCGGGGGACATAAATTTCCAATACATTTTATGGTTTAGATAGCCTCCTGCATTATTTACAATTGCAGCATTGTACTGAGAAGCATTCTCCAGCAATGCTTTGGCAGAAGACGGGGCTATAGGAAGATCTTTAATTGCAGCATTAAGTTTGGCTGTATATCCGGCATGATGTTTTCCATAGTGAATCATCATGGTCTCTTTGTCAATATATGGTTCAAGTGCATCGAAAGCATAGGGCAATTCAGGAAGTTTAAATTCATTTTGCCTTAAACTAAGAAAACTATTTCCTCTTACTAAAGAAGGTAAGCCTATCAAACCAATTGAGCCAAAAAATCCTGTCTTTAGAAAATCTCTCTTATTCATAATAAATTCAACTATTTAACCTCTGTTTAACAAACTTACTAAAAAAAAGTTTAAGATGAAAAATACATTATTTAAGCTTTTCAATGATTGCTTTCACAGATAATTTTTCCTGGTCGCCAGATATCATATTTTTTAACGTAAACTTTTGGGTTTTTATTTCTTCCTCACCAACAAGTAAAACAAAAGGTATTTGCTTAGCATTGGCATAAATCATTTGCTTTTTTAACTTGACCGCATCCGGGTAAAATTCTGCAGAAATACCAGCTACTCTAATGTCTTTAAGAATTTCAAGACAGGTATTTTGTTCATTTTCTCCGAAGTTAACAATCAGCAGACTGGCAGATGCAGTAACATCCGATGGGAACAAATTCCGTTCCTCCATTACATCATAAATACGATCGGCTCCAAATGAAATTCCAACTCCAGACACATCTTTTAGACCAAATATACCTGTTAGGTCATCATACCTTCCTCCTCCACAAATACTGCCAATCTGAACATCATTTGATTTCACCTCAATAATGGCACCTGTATAATAATTTAACCCACGTGCAAGGGTAAGATCAAAGTCCATCTCTATTCTTGATCCGGTGGTGCCAATTATCTCGTATAATGTTTCAATTTCTTCTAATCCCTTCAGACCTGTTAAAGAATCTTTAAGAAGACTTTTTAAAACATTTAATAACTCAAGCCCCTTTTTTTTCATTCTGAGGAAAGGAGTAAGCTCTGAAATAGCTTTTTCAGGAATTCCACGAACTTTTAGTTCTTCCTTTACTTTTTCCAAACCGATTTTATCAATTTTATCAATGGCTGTAGTGATCTCGGTAAGTTTTTCAGGTTGACCGATGACTTCAGCAATACCTGCCAGTATTTTCCGGTTGTTGATTTTTACAGTTACATTGATTTTCAATATTGAGAATACTTCTTCAATAATCTGAAGCAATTCAATTTCATTTAACAGGGAATCACTTCCCACTACATCTGCATCGCACTGGTAAAATTCACGGTATCGACCTTTTTGTGGCCTGTCTGCGCGCCATACAGGTTGAATCTGATAGCGCTTAAATGGAAAAGTTATGTCATTTCGGTTTTGCACAACATAACGAGCAAATGGTACGGTCAGATCATAGCGTAAACCTTTTTCGGAAATGCTTAGAGAGAAAGAATTCGAATCTTTCTCCCCAAATTTTTCACTGTCTGATTTGGAAAGGTAATCTCCGGAATTTAAGATTTTAAACAAGAGTTTATCGCCTTCTTCACCATACTTTCCTAACAAAGTGGAAAGGTTTTCCATTGCAGGGGTTTCAATAGGACTATAGCCATATTTTTTAAAAACAGTGCTTACAATAGTGAAAATATATTCCCGTTTCACCATTTCAGACGGTGAAAAATCGCGTGTACCCTTTGGTATGGAAGGCTTTTGCATAATCATTCAATTTTGAGAGCTACAAAGGTAACAATATCAGCGCATGCAACAAAAAGTACTGATACTGCATTTAAGAAAGCTTCAGTTTGCTTATTAGATTTTTCAGGTATTGTTTACAATCTTTGTCTCCTTCCATAGGTGCCCAGGTGGCGAAATTTTTATCATCAGCAGGGGAATATGGACCATCTTTCACTTCATAAATGGCCGAATCGTTTTCCAGAGCAATCAGGCTATGCCAGGTTTTGGGAGGTATTTCAACACCATAATTTCCCGCATTTCTATCCAGAATAATATGATTTACCGGTTTCCCATCATTTGCAAATTCAATAAGCGCTACTCTGCCTCTGAGAATAATAAAAGCCTCCCTTTTATCAGGATTCTCATGCTTATGGGGTTGAACATAGGTTCCTTTGTGCATTGCATGGATCATTCTTTGTAGTGTATCATCCATAAGCTCGTGATAGTTGAAATTCATTCTCTTTCGAACGGAATGTTTTGCCTTTTCTGAAAGTTTGTCAAGCTCATTGGTAGTTATTTTCACCAGCATAGTTCAAATATTATATTATAGCATTCTTTTTCAGGCGAACAAACGGGAACAATAGGAGCATTAATGCACATGCCCCTGTAATGGCATAACCTGGTCCAGTAAAATCAGCAATTAAACCGATACAAAAACTAAGTATGGCTCCGATTAAGGAACTAATTTGCGATTCAACAGACAGGATAGAGGCAAGAATTTTTTCATCAAATTGACTTGCAATTGAGGCAACACCTGCGGGTCGACGGAAATTTTCAATTACCTGAACCAAAACAAACAGGATTATGGAAATAATCACCATTTTTGAGCTGAAGAATATTCCTGCTGCTATTCCAATTAGAATGCCAACAATCAAAGAGGTGTTAAGATAGATGTTGGTAGATTGGAACAAGGAATTAATTCGGCCTGTATTTGCAGAAGCACTTGCCGTTAAGAAGTAAAGTATAAAATATATTAAGCCAATCTGAACCACAGTAATTTCTTTTTCAGAATAATCTGATGTTAGAATCACCGGCAAAGCAATAATAGCTGAACTTATCAATATTTGCAGGTAATCTTTCGCTGAACTGTAAAAGCCACTGAATAAAGCGACATTTAAAGTTAACCTGAGATTAGAAAAACGGCTTAATGACTTGTATGAGTCTCTAAAAATATTTGAAACTGTTTGTTTGAGATTTAGTTTTGTATGGGCCAGCGATCCATCCAGGTATTTTGGATAGGTAGCCAATAGAAGAAATCCAATTGAATAGGGAATGAAGGAGTATAGAAATACAGAATTGTAGTTTTTACTCAGCAGTACAAGTCCGGCAGCTAGTAAAGAAGATATTGCTGATCCACTTTGCGACCATGATCTTGTGTGCCCATAATAATCTACCTTTTGATTCTCCCATCCTTTAATTTTCAGGTATTCAAAGATCATAGCCTTGTGTGTTCCTGTTCGGAATGCGTCACCGAAAGCAAAGAAAATAGTTGGGACAATTAACCAAAGAAAGGTATTAGCATAGAAGTACGCAAGAAAGGATACCATATAAAATCCATAAGCAAAAAGCATCGTGCCACGTCTGCCCATAGCATCAGCGGCAATTCCACTGGGAATTTCAAATAGTGTTCGAAGTATAAAACGAATGGAATACAATGAACCTATTTGTGTAAAATTCAAACCTTTGTTATGGAGAAAAATCAAGAGGATGAATGGCTCATAAAATCTTTGATTTTTCAGAAATCCATAAAAGCAGAATTTATAGTATTGCCCGTCTTTTATGAATTTTTCGGCTTTAGCAGATTGGTTCATATCTTTAAAACAGCCAGTTTAATCCTATGTATAAACCAGTATCTCCATCACGCTTATCAGAGGCTATCCCAAAATTACATGCAACAATAAAATTCTGATTAAGAGCAATGTGCAGTCCCAGTCCATAGCTTATATGAGGTTTTTCTTTTTCATCAGGAAACATAAAAAGATATTCATCAGGTACCCCGGATTTGTCAATTTCATATTTTCCTGTTACCATACCAAAATCAGAGAAAGCATTTACAGCAAGATAAAGATTTTGGTTCCATATAACAGTTTTTAAGAATTTCCATCTGATCTCCAGGTTACCAAAGAGATAGTCTTCACCAACCACACGATTTCTTCTGATACCTCTTAAGTTTTTTGCGCCACCAAGTGCATCACGATCCAGGGAATTTCCACCGTTAAGAAAAAAAGGAAGCATGTAATAAGGCATGGTGCCTGATAGCTTTGCCTGGTATCCAATACGATACACAAAAGACAAACGATCAGGAACGAGAGTAAAGTATTGCCTGTGAGTTATTCCAATTTTTGAGAATCCGTAATCTCCACTACCGAGAAAAGATGGTGCCCAATGAAAAATGACTTCTGTCCATATGCCCTTCATAGGATTTGGCTCATTGTCCCGGGTATCGAACACTAGCCCGAATTTAAGAAATGTGTTGCTGCCACCATGAATCTGATCATCGGCTATAATTCCCCAGTTGTAAGCATATTGGCCATACAAGCCACCGTCAACAGGTGGTAATTTTTTATCTTCTGATTTTCCTTTGTTTATCCGGTCAATATCAACTGTATCCGTTTTGATACTGTAATGAGTAATTCCGGCCAGCCATCTGAGTTTATCATTGAAAAAGCGTCCCTGGAAATCCGTTCTAAGACGCAGCATCTTTCTTTCCTGTCTGTAATATGCCCGGGAAATATAAATTGAGTCGGCTTCACTATCATCTTCAAACCTCATATCGTAATTGGCTTCATAACCATTGAATCCATAAAAATCCAAGGCACGTTCGGTAAGATAACTGGCTTCAGCTGAAACTCTGATCTTAGGAATAAGGTACTCTGAGTCATACATGAATTGTGCAATGCCACTTCCTTTGGTGGTAAATGAATACTCAAAGTATAAGGAGTGACGGTAATCGGGGTAAATGGTTCCATCTCCATAATCATAAAAATTTACAACGCCGCCAAATTTCCAACCCTGATCCTGATCAAAAGCTACAACTGGTACAGCGCCAAATGACCATCCTTCCTTAATTTTTTCTTTTTTTCTGTTAGTAGAATCAAGCTCCTGACCACTTACAATATAGATGGAAATAATTGAGACCGGAATAAGGAAGAGGTATCGGAATTTCATCAGAGGTGGAGATTGTTTCAGGTGGGAAAATTATAATAAATTTGGGAAAATCCTTAAAGAAGAAGTAATTTGTTAAAATTTAGCTAATTAAACTAAAAATATAATGAGGAAAGCATTTTCCATTGTTCTAAGAGTATTGTTTATTCCCATAATTCTATTTGCTCTTTTTCTGCTTTATTTCTCGGTTACTGAATATAGACCTAAGGATAAAATCGAAATGTTCTCCTCTCTGGTTTCAGACACCATGCAATCAGGTCAAACCTATTCATCCTTGATTTGGAATATTGGGTATGCAGGTTTGGGAGCAAACATGGATTTTTTTTACGATGGAGGAATAGGGGTAAGAGATTCAAAGGAGAATGTGCTTAAGAATTTGAAAGGAATTTCTGAATTTCTGGAAGCAAATGACAGCATCGATTTCATTCTTTTGCAGGAAGTAGATAAATCGTCGAAAAGAAGTTACCGGATTAACCAGTTTTCTTCATTTGATTCCATCCTGTTTGAACACACTGGTTTTCTTGGTTTAAATTATTCAACAGGATTTGTTCCTGTTCCGCTATATGCTCCTCTGGGCAAAGTAAAATCGGGGATTGCTACATATTCTCAAATGAAACCAACAAAGGTTATGCGTTATGGTTTTAAAGGAAATTATTCATGGCCAAAGAGACTTTTTATGTTGAAAAGATGTTTTCTGGTTTGTACTTTCCCGGTGGATAACGGCAAGCAATTGAATCTTATTAATATTCATAACTCTGCCTATGATGATGGTACTCTGAGGGCCGAACAATTATCTCTTCTGAATGATTTTGCTATTGGAGAATATAAAAAAGGAAATTATGTATTGTTTGGTGGAGATTGGAACCAAAGTCCTGATGGCTTCGAACCTTCGTTTAAGCAACCCTTCGACACATTAAATCTTTCTTATCTGCCTGCTGACTTCCTCAAAGAATGGCAACGAATGTATTGCGATACTCTTCCCTCAAACAGAAGAATACAAGCCCCTTACGCAAAAGGTAAAACGCTAACCACAGTAATTGATTTCTACATTGCCTCACCAAACATTACTGTTTCAAAGCATAACGCTCAGAATCTGGATTTTGAAAATTCTGATCATCAACCCTTGCTCATTAATTTTTTATTGAACGATTGATTGCATGAAGAGACTTAACTATTTTTTTATAGCAGCCCTCTTGTATAACAACATATGGGTAGATGCACAAAGTTTTATCCCATACAATATTTCAGAAGCTGTTGAAAAGGGGACCAGAACAAATACAGGCATTCCCGGAGAAGGATATTTTCAGAACAGTTCAAAGTATATTATTGATGCAAAGTTTGATCCTAAAAGTGGAAAATTGAATGGAAAGGCAAAAATCACATACTTCAACAATAGTCCTGATACCCTGAAGAGAATTGTAATACGCTTGTATCAGAATATGGGTAAAAAAGGAGGTATTCGAGATGAATCTTTTCCTTCAGATGATATTCATAATGGGGTCTCCATCACATCTTTTCTAATTGATAATTATGATATGCTGGAGCAGTCAAAATTCAAGATCCGTCAGGAAGGTACTAATGTATTTGTCGTACTTGGTCAGGCTTTGTTTCCATCCGATTCCTGTAAAATTCAAATTAGCTGGGATTTTACAATGCCTAAAGAACATGTACATCGATTCGGTAAATACGGTGAAGGAAATTATTTTGTTGCCTACTGGTATCCTCAGCTTGCGGTATACGATGATATTGATGGATGGGATAGGATGAACTATACAGGAACACATGAGTTCTACAACGACTTCAATTCTTACGATATAACAATAAAAGTACCTGATAACCATTTTGTGTGGGCAACAGGGAATTGGCAAAATCCCGATAAAGTGATTCATGAAAAATTGTTTGGCAGATTGAAAATAGCAAATCAATCTGATGAGATTGTGCAGATAATCACCAGTGAAGATTGGAGGAAGAAGGAGGTATTTAACAGGAATGGCAGTCATACATTCCATTTTACAATGGATAGTATTTCTGATTTTGCATTTGCTGTCAGCAACAATTATTTGTGGGATGCCACTTCAGTTATTGTTGATTCAATGACTCAAAAAAGAGCCTGGATTTCCTCTGTATATAATGCTGAAGCCAGGAATTTTAAAAATGTTGCATCTATTGCCAGTCAGGTAATCAGGGAATTTAGCTTTAATAGTTATGGTATTTCATTTCCATTTCCGGGCATAACGGTTTTCAATGGAGAAGGAGGCATGGAGTTTCCTATGATGGCTAACGATGAAAATTTGTTTTTGAGTGATGGTACGATATTTATCACGATGCATGAAGTTGCGCATAGTTATTTCCCTTTTTATGTAGGCACAAATGAGCGCAAATATTCATGGATGGATGAAGGCCTTACTACCTATCTTCCTGTAGAAACAGAAATTGCAATGAATTCAGATTATTACCCAATTGAATTAATTTTAAGCAGATACAATGCAGATTCCGGAACTGAAACTGATGTTCCATTGTATGTGCCAGCTTACCAAACACGAGAATATAGCTACCAGTTTTACAGCTACATTCGTCCTGCAACAGCATTTTACATGCTTGAGGAATACATAGGCAGAGATTCATTTCGAAATGCCATCAAAGAGTTTATGGAGATTTGGCATTACAAACATCCAACATCCTACGATTTGTTTGCTCTGCTGAAGAAGAACACGGACAAGGATATTGACTGGTTTATAGATGCCTGGTTTTTTGAAGCTGGCTGGCCCGATCTGGCCATTGGAGAAGTGGTAATGGAAAGCGGTGGATTGAATATTGAGATCATTAAAAAGGGTTCATTTCCAGTGCCCATTGTTCTTACCATTGAATATCAGGATGGGAATACTGAAGTTGTTCAAAGAGGACTCGAAATCTGGCGGGAGAATAGCGAGTATTCAATGAAGCTTTCGGTAAAAAGTGATATTAAAAGTATTCAACTTGACTATCTGAAGATTCCCGATAAAGATCACTCAAATAATAGTTATCGATTCAATGCTGATTAATTTGGGGAAGGGACATAGATATGAATAGAGTTACAGTACATACATATAAGGAATTTATTAGTTGTGACTAAAAGAAATATATTAGTAAGTTGTGGCACATGTAGCAGATAGTATTTTAAGTATCTAATTGAAATAGAGAAAATGAAGGCTTTAAAAATCAAAGCAATATTGTATAGTCAATTATTCATCTAGATACCTAATTATACTCTAGCTTAACAATTATCATTATGCAAAAATTTTTGCATCTATTTGTATTATTCCTACTATGGTCAATGAGCACGGTAGCTCAGATCTATAATTTCAGGAATTTTTCTTACAGCGATGGTTTGACTCATTCTGAGATATATGCAATTTGCGAAGGGAAGAATGGAAATTTGTGGATTGGCACATTGGGAGGAGGCTTATTTAAATTCGATGGTTATACATTCACCAGCTATACTGAAGAAAGCGGACTGGCAAATAACTTTATACGATCATTGATGGTAGATAAGGAGGGGATTCTGTGGATAGGCACAGAGGAAGGCATTTGTACTTATAACGGGGTAGAGTTTAGTGTGCTTGATTCCATAGACGGATCTGGAAATTATGTTATTTCGGCATTAATACAGGATATCAATAACAACTACTGGGTTGGCACTGCAGAAAATGGATTGTTTAAGTTAGACAGCCTGGGCTTTACACATTATACTACTGATAATGGTCTTATAGATAATTCCATCCATTGCTTATTTGAAAGCACCGATTCAAGCATTTGGTTTGGGACCAATAAGGGAGCCGGTAACTACAAGGAAAATAATTTCAAAAATTTAACTAGACATGATGGTTTACCTTCTAATATTGTAAGAGGTATATGCCGTGGTGAAGAAAATGATATCTGGTTTGCTACATATTCTGGTGGAGTAAGCAAGTATAATGGAGATAGCTTGTTTAACTTTTCAACTGGTAATGGACTTTGCAGTCGGAGAGTTTATACAGTATTTAGAGATTTGAATGACAATATATGGTTTGGAACCGATAAGGGAATTTCAAAATACAATGGTGAGAATTTCACAAGCTATAACGAGAACCATGGATTAACAAGTAACATTGTTGTGAGTATTTACCAGGATGTCTCTGGTGGAATGTGGTTTGGCACATCCGGGGGTGGGTTAAGCATGCTGGATAGTGAGCGATTTGTTCATTTTCCTGAAAATGACAAGATGGGAAGAAGAATTTTCAGCCTTATTCAGGCAATAAACGGAAATATGGTTTTCGGGAGTTCGGAGGGTGGAATCACTGTTTTCGATGGCAAACAATATTCTCTTGTCAAGGGAACACATGGATTTACTTCTTCAAAAGTTCAGGCACTTTATTATGCCCCAGATAGTGCATTATGGATAGGAACTAACGGTGATGGTGCATTTGAGTTTGATAGAAGGGGATTTCACAATTACACAATCTCAAATGGATTGGCAAGTAATAATATTAGTGGATTTGCTAATGATATTTATGGTAATCTGTGGATTGGTACACTCGATAGTGGTGTGTGTGTTTTGCAGGCTGATACAGACTCCTTTCTATGTTATAATGCTTCGCATGGTCTGGGAAGTAATAGTGTATACTCAATTCTGGCAGATAGTATTGGATATATTTGGATAGGAACTGAGAAAGGTGGTTTAAATAGATTAGCATGGAATATTGCATTAGATTCAAAGCCTACAGTAGTTCATTTTACTACTGAGAAT
>CAYWBC010000094.1:0-14039 GCA_964456285.1 uncultured Bacteroidales bacterium | reverse complement strand
CAAATTGTTTTTGCTTTGAATAAAGCAGATAAAGTTTCAAGATCTGAAGGAAGCGAAATTATTGATTTGTATAAAGAAGACTGGAGTGATATAGCCCATGTATTGGATATTGCGGCCAAAGACGGATACCAAATCAACGAACTTAAGGAATTGCTTGTGTCCTTTGCATTGAGGAGAAAGCATGGTGAACATGATGTTGTAGTTACCAATGCAAGGCATTTGGAAGCCCTTAAACATGCATTTGAGGCCCTGGAAAGGGCGAAAAATGGTCTTGCCGAGTCATTACCCACTGATTTGCTTGCGCAGGACATAAGACAGGTTTTGCATTACCTGGGGGAAATTACAGGTGAAATCACTACTGATGAGATTCTTGGGAATATTTTTAAGAATTTTTGTATCGGAAAGTAAAGTATGGAGTTTTACTACAGGAAGCATAATGGTAAGTTTATCTGCTGTAAACCTGGGAACAGCAGGAAACTATATGGTTCTTGTAAAAACAGCAATTACTAATATTTCCATTTCTGATTTCACCGGAGATTTAGCCTTAAGTCCTGTTGCCACCTTGTATATAACGGGTCTTGCTTTAACTGATGCAACCGGATATGCGACATCTGTACAGATTACTGGTAAAATATTTGCTGCAGATATGGCAGATCCAACACCAATAAATCTTACCACAGCTTTAGAAAATATAATTATAGCTTATAACGACGCAGCGAGTCGATCAATTCCGGATTCTCTTGAATTGGGTGCTGGAAATATTGGTAGTAAAACCCTAACACTTATTGGATTTAATAATATTGAAAGAGATGTTCCCTGGGGGAACATCTCTTTTTTTGTTTCCTATCAATCAAATAGGATAATTTAAAAGTAGATTATACTAATAAAATCAATACCTGGAATTAAATCTTTCATGCAATTAATTCTCTTCATTATTTTAAGAATATTTGGAAATTCAACATCATGATCAAAAAAAATTCATCTAAAAATATGTGAATGATGTAACTTATTTCTAAAGTTATGTAATGGTCTCTGTTTCATAACCAAGTACCTTCAATCTGGCAAAAATTAACTTGCCATTTAAAACTATTATCATGAAAAAAATAATATTTGTCAATGCCATATGCCAATCTTTGGCAGATAATCTGATAACACTTCTTTTCATTATTGCTTTAGGATTCTTTAGTTTGTCGGTATCGGCAAATCCTAAATTGGTATCAAAGCAGCAAATTGGTATGTTTAAAAACTCTACGCTTTGTGTGGTACTTGAAGGTGGAAGTATTTCTGACAATGTATACAATGTATTTATAAAAGAAGCCGTTGAGAAATATTGGAAATCTACCGACTTTGAATTTATAAGTGAAGAGGAGTTTAATAAGCGCCACTTTGACTCGAAGTATTCTTTTTTAGTACTAATGAAAGGTGTTTTTGATAATGATCCGGGTGGGGTGAGCTATAATTACCTTAGCCTTGTATTAGGCGATGAATCAACCGACCTGACTAACATGCCTGAAATATGCAGTTTCCCTATTTCGTATAGTAATGACAATACAATGGATATTAAATATGTAATTCCTGCAATGATTAAATTCATGCAAAAACATGCTATAAATCTTGAAACAAAACGTTTCGATATATTACTGAAGGGATTAAAATTTTACAATGGTTCATCAGGATTTAAAGATAAAGTATTGCTATTAAACAAAAATGTAATGGCTTTAGACGCCGATTCACCCGAAAAAATAAAAACAGCTTATCCCTATTACGTAAAATTACTAAGTAGTGATGAAATTGAAAAAGAAATAGCATCTGATCCTGCCAATGTCTTGTTTAATTTTCATGTTGGCCCACTACAGGAAAATGGTGCAGGTCAATGTTTTGAAATGATTTTTGATGCAAATGGGAACCTGTATTATTATAATTCTCGCAAAATCACCAATGAAAACAAGGATGGTTTTAACCTGCACGATTTCAGACAACTATAGATTATAGAACATTACTGATTATACAAGTATCTAAAAAATTAAAGCATAACTACTAAGGAGGATACTACAATCCTTCCTGGCGTGTTTACAATTATAGTTATTGCAATTATTATTCTTACACTTACAATACTACCCACACCAGAGCTTACTATACCACAGAAACAACTTACGAATTAGAAACAAACCTGTACGATGTTGACTCAGAAAAACTGATGTGGACAGGCATTACCAAAACTGCGGGCATGATCTCCATAGAATCAGAAGCTCCTAAGTTTGCCAAGATCGTGGTTTGGGATATACCTGGAAAGAAAGTATTAATACCTTCGAAATAATGCAACAACATGGAGTTAATAGAATCTGCTCGACTTATCGTTTTAGCACATTATTTTCGTAATTGCAATAAATCAGGAACGAATTGCTGATAATTTATGATTCATTCAAACTCCCCTGTCTGTAGCCCCGTGGATCAATGTTCATTTTACTGAATCCAATCTTATTCATTGTATCCAGCAGCTCATTATAAAGTGCATTATCTGAAAATAGACTCACTTGGTCATGCCGAACTTCAACTGTAACAGCATCACCATAATACCTTGCCCTAACATTTCGAAATCCTTTGTTAATCAATGCCTCCTCTGCCTTATCAATCATATTTAGCTTATCTTCAGTTACAGCTTCCCCATAAGGTATGCGTGTTGCCAAACATGCAAGTGCATCCTTGTCCCATGTGGGAAGATCCAATTGCTTACTCAATTTCCTTATTTCATCTTTGGTTAATCCGGCTTCCTGCAAGGGACTCCTTACTCCTTTCTCCTTTAGTGCCCTGGCTCCGGGACGAAAATCACCCTGGTCATCATGATTTGATCCATCAACAACAAATTCAATGTTATTTTCCCTTGCTATTTCTTCAATCTTTGTAAAAATTAAAGACTTGCAATAGTAACACCTGTTTGGCGGATTGCTCTTAAATGCAACATGACTTAGTTCATCAATCTTAAAGCTAAGAAGTTTTACACCCAGATTATTTGCAAAATTTATCACCTCAGATTTTTCTCTATCGGGTTGCAATGGTGATTCTGCATATATTGCAAGGGCTTTATTACCTAAAACCTGGTAAGCAACTTTCAATAATAATGTACTGTCAACACCTCCTGAAAAAGCAATGACTACACTCCCCATTTCTTTTAAAATATTCTCAACAGCAATGTATTTTGTTTTTAGCTCATCTGAAACCTTACTTAGTATAGTATCCATTTTGTTATTTATTTTTCTATAATCTTTTACACAAGATTTCATGCAATTCCTCCTCAGAAAAAGAAACAGGATGATTCTTTAAACTTGTTTGTTGGATAATGGCATTTAGATCTTTCTCTGATACTCCAAACTGATTAAGTCGAGGAATGTTCATTTCCTCAACTAATTTATCAATAACATCAAGAAAGGCATCAATATAAAAGTCATCATTCTTTCCATCTGATTTATTGAAGAGTTTTCCGATCAGGGCATACTTATCAAGATAATAA
This sequence comes from uncultured Bacteroidales bacterium, assembly GCA_964456285.1. Lineage (GTDB taxonomy): Bacteria > Bacteroidota > Bacteroidia > Bacteroidales > UBA10428 > UBA10428. The sequence goes on along the minus strand of CAYWBC010000094.1, from coordinate 10,531 downwards.
TTTCCTGTTTCTGACTTTCTAAGTTTTTCAACTGTAATTCTGTTTACAACACCCATCAAACCACCACAAACAATTCCATGAGGAATGGGAAATAAACTTCCCAGTGGCTGAGCAAAACCATGTATCACCCCTAAACCTGCATTTGAAAGGCTTATACCGGAAAGCATTGCCGCATAAGACATATCTGCTCTGGCCAGATGGTTCTTTCCATGAATAAATGCCTCCATCAAAGAATTTGCGATACAATTCAATCCGGATAATGCCAAAGCATCAGACATTGCATTGGCCTTTACAGAGAGGTATGATTCCAACAATTGAGTAAAGGCATCCATACCGCTTGAGGCTGTAATATCAGGAGGACAATTCACAGTTAGTTCCGAATCAATTATTGCAAGGTCAGGAACATAATTTTTGTGACGTAAAGATTTTTTAAAGCCATCTGGGCCCAATTCAGAAATTACGGCATTTTTTGTAGCCTCACTTCCGGTTCCTGAAGTAGTCGGAATAGCCACAAAAGGAAGTTTTTTTCCTGATGGAGTTTTAGTTCCAACTCCTTCGAGATAATCCTTAACACTTCCCTCCTCTTTTATCATTGCAGATATAGCCTTACCAGCATCCATAACACTTCCTCCCCCAACTGCCACAACAGATTTAACTTTCCTGTGCCTAAGCTCAGATACCACAGAATCAATAATCCCGGGTGATGGTTCTGCAATAACAGGATACCTCATATACCTTAGACGGGATTCCCTAAGGGATTTCTCTATTTTGTTTTTGGTTGTAGAGTTTTCATAAGATGAACCACCAGTAATCAATACTATATTGTTTCCATGGATTGAAATTAGCTTACCCAAAGAAGATATACTTCCTTCTCCAAAAAGAATTTCAGGGGTCTTTGCAAATGAAAAAGCTTTGACAGATTTTACCATTTTGATGTATCCAGAGGACAAATAATATTGTGTTTTATTCCTTCTCTTGGTTTTGCCATCCATTCTGCAACAGTCTCCCTCCATAGCAAATAGTGTAGAGTATCCTTATGAGCTTTTGATGCCTCTTCGCTTTCATAAGCTTCATACAAAACAAACTTTGCCGCATTTTCCGCATCCTGAAGCAGATCAAATCTCAGGTTTCCGGGTTCCTTCAATGCTTCCCTATGATTAGCTTTACAAGCCTCAATAAAAGCATCTATATATTTCGGAACTACCCATACATGAACAAATGTAACTATCATAATGAATAAAATAGATTTGATGTAAAATTATTAATTCTAAATCGAATTGCAGATCTAAAGGATAGGAATAACTATCTTCTTCTAAGAAAATTAATTCCGGTATATAAAAATATCGATGTAATGATAATACCGAAAAAGAATGCACCAATAATGGCAAAATAGGCTGCAAAGATGTTTGTTCGGTAATCCACCTCATAAAACAGGATGTCAAAAATAGAACGTATGATTAAGAAAATCCCAATGGTTAAAAACAGCACATGGAAAACAACATAAAGTATTCTCGCTGTCAGAGATTTTTTCAGAACTTCTCTTAGTGTATATCTATCAACAAAGTTTTTCCGCGTACTACCAAAATTGACAGAATTATCGAATTTTTTTGATCTTTGTTGTACCTGATCCTTGATTATTTTTCTGTATGTTTCAATGTCATCTTTGTTATATGGATGGTCAAGGAGGTATTGATAAGCATTTTGTAAAATAATAAAATACTGATGCGCTTTTTCAGAATCATTTATATCAGGATGTAGTTCTTTTGCAGATTTTCTGTATGCCGATTTGATCTCATTGATCTCTGAACCCGGCTCCACTCCTAATATTTTACAACATGCGAAGTACAAAATACTTTACTGTTAATTACATCGAATTGATGCTCAATATAATAAAGTTAATTGAAAAATACATTCAGCAAATAAAAAGAATAGCCCTGAATAATTAATCAGCTTTCATTTATTGAATAGGATAAAATACCTGTAATTCCCATTTGCTTGTATCGGATTCAGTTGTCGGATCTGTAAGATATACTTCCCATGGGGCACCGGACAATTTAAGATTATTATCTTTCAAATACTGATCAAGAGTCTTCCATGGCTTTTCGCTTCCATAAGTTCCCCAGTGTGTAATAGTAGAAACTTTCCCTTCCGGAAGCTCCAAATAAGTATACTGTTTCCATCCCCAGGTTCTTTTTTCGATAGGCAATCCACAGGCAAATTTTGTTAAACCTTCAGGATTCCAGCTATAATAAATAGTAAATGGAGGCCCAGTGGGTTCTAGTTTGCGCTTTTCAAGATAAATGCCAAGTTTATTAAACATTTCTGCCATTTTCTGACCCATTCCAGCCAGATCAGATGAATCAATAATAGCCATGGCAGGTTGGATCTCAAGACTTTTGATTTCGACACCAGAAACTCTACTTAGGCGTAGTTCTTCACTAACTTTCCTTAGATTTTGCAGACCGGAGGTCAAATCAGCCAGTATTTTATCCTTGAATAAGAACATAAAATACCTTTCGAAATAGCTCATATCAGTAGTTCTAAATTCCCATATGACGGAAGTGATTTTTTCACTTTCCTTAAAACTCCATTCTCCATAAGCATCACCCTGATCGCCAAAATCAATGTAGGTATGTATAGATTTTTTTGGAATGCTTTCTTCAATTGTCTGATTTCCATTTCCTGATTTATCACTTATCCAGCCATAAGAAGCTCCGGCACCTGCTGTCTGCTTACCATATACAAATACAAGTGTTGTATCTGCCTTCAACCAAGGTGACCAGTTTTCCCAATTCCGAAAATCATTTACCTGGTCAAATACTATATCGTTAGGAGCAGCGATAGTTATGGAACTCCTGATTTGTGCATTCTTTGGCAGAAATATTCCAGCCAGTAATATAATAGTTATTAATACCAGAAGAAAATAAAACAGTTTGAGTAAAAATTTCATAAACAGTAGATTTAGATAGTAAGCTTATCAGCTAATTTAGAAAATTTCTAGTCTGTCACATTCACAATTGCAGAGATTTATCTGTGCTAAAGCTGGTTAACATGATTCCTTTGTACCTATTTGAATTAACAAATTATCATAACTTATTAGTAAACTGATAATTACATATTCCCTGAAAAAATAGAGCTTAAATGAACGGTTAACTTTTTTGTTTGTATATGAATTATCTATTATCGAAGTTTGTACTCAAAATATAAGAATGAAAGCAGCAGTTATTAATAGTTTTGGATCATCAGAAGTGTTTAGGATGGCAGATGTACCTGTACCTTCAATTTCAGAAAATGAGTTGCTAATTGAAGTTTTGTCTGGAAGCGTAAATCCGGTTGATTTTAAACAAAGAAAAGGAAATCATAAATTGTTCTTCGGATCAGATTTTCCAATCGTATTAGGATACGATGTGGCTGGCAGGGTAGTAAAGACTGGCAGTGAAATTCAAGATTTTCAGGAAGGTGATATGGTATGCGGTGTGCTAAACAATAAGTATGGAGGAGGATTAGGTGAGTTTGCGAAAGGAGCTGAAAAATGTTTCGCCAAGTTGCCTAAAGGTATTGATATTGATATTTCTGCCGCTCTGCCACTGGCTGGGTTGACTGCTCTTCAGGCTCTGCGTGACAAAGCCAAGCTTAAAAAGAATGATAAAGTTCTAATCCTCGGGGCTTCAGGGGGTGTTGGACATTTTGCTACACAAATTGCTTCCATCAATGAGGCTGAAATTACAGTAACATCAAGTGACAGGCACAGGAAATTTTTAGAAGATTTAGCAAATGTCAATTTCATAGATTATACCAAAACAGATGTCTGTAGACTTACGCAACAATTTAATGTCATTTTTGATACAGTTGGAAAATACAGTTTTCTCCAATTAAAACATATGCTTTTGCCTGGTGGAGTTTACATCAATACACTTCCCAGACCAAAAATTCTTGCGCACAAATTTATCAGTTTATTTACAAAAAAGAAAAAAGTGAAAACCCTTCTGATGAAGCAGAATAACAAAGATCTTGAGCTGCTTCTGAAATGGATGAGCGAAGGGAAATTAAAGGTCTGCATTGATAAAGAATTCAAAATCGATGAATTAAGCAATGCACACAAATACATGGAAGAAGGACATACCGAAGGAAAAATCCTTATTCGTTACAAATAAAAATATGGTGCTCGAATTTTTATTTATATGGCCAAAAGAAAGAAATCAAAAAAATCACTCAAAAGAAAAAAATTACTTACCAGGTGGATAAGCTATTTGTTTCTGGTAGGAATCGGATTCGTGTTGCTTTTTTATTTGTTGATTCGGGTTGGCCTGTTTGGTTCAATTCCAACAGAAAAGGAACTTAGTCTGGTTAGGTCTTACACAGCCTCCGAAGTTTACTCAAGTGATAATGTACTTCTTGGTAGATATTATGTTGAAAACAGGAGCAATACCAACATCGAAGAGCTTCCGGAGTTCTTTTTAAATGCCCTGATTGCTACAGAAGATGCACGTTTTTACAGTCATCATGGAGTAGATTCAAGAAGCACATTGAGGGTTCTTATAAAATCAATTTTACTATTTGATAAAAGTGCAGGAGGTGGATCCACTCTAACACAGCAGCTTGCTAAAAACTTATATCCACGTAGAAGATTAGGTATTCTTACATTGCCTGTTGCAAAAATTAAAGAGATAATTATTGCAAAAAGACTTGAAAGGGTTTTTACGAAAAGTGAAATCCTTCAACTCTATCTTAATACCGTGCCTTTTGGAGAAAATACCTATGGCGTTGAAACAGCGGCCCTGGTATTTTTTGATAAAAAAACCTCGGAGTTATTACCCCAGGAATCTGCAATGCTGGTTGGAATGCTTAAGGCAAATACCAGCTACAATCCCCGGAATAATTATGAAGCTGCCTCTACCCGACGAAATACAGTGCTCAGTCAAATGTTAAAGTATGATTATATATCTGCTGAAGATGCTGAAATCTTAAAAGAAACACCTATCAAAATCTATTATCACCCGCTAAAGCATGATGAAGGTCCGGCACCCTATTTCAGGGAATATTTACGACATGAGTTGGAGAAATGGTCTGACGAAAATCCCAGGGAAGATGGTTCAAAATACAACATATATACCGATGGATTAAAAATTTATACAAGCATTGATTATCGCTTGCAATTATATGCAGAAAAGTCTGTTAAAAAACATATGACTAAACTGCAGAAAGACTTTGATAATCACTGGAAAGGACGCGAACCCTGGAAGAAAAACCCTGAATTAGCAAGAAAGGAAATCAATGAAAGCAATAAATATAAGAATCTGGTTTCAAAAAAACTTAGTGATCAGGAAATAAAGGAAGCCTTAAATGTAACTGGCAGTCGAAAAATATTTACCTGGGAGGGAGAAAAAAATGTAGAAATATCTTCTATTGATTCTGTGTTACATCATTTTGCCCTGCTTCAAACTGGCATGATATCTATAGAAAGTAAAACAGGATTTGTTAAAGCATGGGTTGGTGGTATAAACTATAAGCACTTCAAATTCGACCATATTAGCTCACAAAGGCAGGCAGGGTCGACTTTTAAACCTGTTGTGTATGCTGCTGCACTTGAAAGTGGAATTTCACCCTGTGATTTTTTTGCTAACGACAGTGTAGTGTATTCTGAATACCAGGATTGGGTGCCCCGTAATGCCGAAAGAAGCTATGGCGGGTATTATTCAGTCAAGGGAGCGCTGACTCATTCTGTAAATACCATAAGTGCAAAGCTGATTATGCAAGTTGGAATAAAGAAAGTTATTATTCTTGCTAAGAAGATGGGATTTGAAGGAGATCTTCCTGAAGTTCCTTCACTTGCACTGGGTACCGGAAATGTGTCTCTTCTTGAATTGGTGCAGGCTTATTCTGTATTTGTGAATAAGGGCCACAAAGTTTCGCCGGTTACTATTCGAAGAATTGAAGATCAAAAAGGAAAGGTTTTGTATACCAGAGGTCCTGAACTCAGTGAAGAATCCATTCTATCTGAAAAGACTTCCCAGGAGATGCTTGCCATGCTTGGCAATGTAGTTAACCATGGAACGGCCCAATCCTTGCGTTCGGTATACGGATTTACATCAGACATTGCCGGAAAAACAGGGACAACGCAAAATCAGACAGATGGTTGGTTTATCGGGATAACACCCGATTTGATCACAGGAGTGTGGGTTGGAGGAGATAATCCGGTTGTCCGATTCAGAAGTATTACATATGGACAAGGAGCATACATGGCGCTTCCAATTTTTGCCCGGTATATGCAAAATGTTTATTCTGATCCTGTTTGGGGTGCCACCCGTGAATCTCATTTTAATATACCTGACGAAATTTATGAAAACATGGAATGCGAGGATTTCAAAGAACAGGAATTTGAAGGCATTTTGGATTTTCTGGATAAAACCGAAGAGTCAATAGGTGATTTTGTACGCCGAATATTTGGCGGAAAAAAAGAAAATGATGAAGACAGGAAACCCAGAAGGCGAGATAGAAAAAAACAAAATAATGAGGCTCAATAGAAAAACCAAAACTATGAATTTGATAAAAATCGAAGTAAATGATAAAATTTATGAAGCAGAACTTTATAATACACCAACGGCACAAAGAATATCAGATAATTTACCGCTCAGTGGTTATGCAAATGTTTGGGGTGAAGAAATATATTTTGCAATACCTTTAGGTATTCCAGAAGAACCAGATGCTCATGAAATAGTTGAAGCTGGTGAGTTAGGGTATTGGCCTATTGGTGCTGCTTTTTGTATTTTCTTTGGCCCTACTCCCGTTAGTACGGGTGATAAACCCAGAGCATATAGTCCTGTAAACGTCTTTGGAAAAATTAAGGGAGATTTTTCATCCTTAAAAGAGATAAAGCAAGATGATAAAATTTATATAAAAACCAAGTAATCAAATTGTGATAAAGATCATCATTTAGGATGATTAATATCATTCCTCCACCACGGGTTTTTATAGGAAATAACTCGAAATTAGTATAAGAATTAAATCCTCTGTTACAATAGAGCGGTTTTTTTATACTTCTTCTACTCACCTCAAGATCTTCTTTCTTGAGGTTTTTTTATATGCTTAAGCTTTCCTAATTTTGACTAAACTCTAAAACATTGGCAACTCAACAAGTAACAGGAATAGTTCTGGCAGGTGGGAAAAGTTCACGCATGCAAACCGACAAAGGATTTGTTTCCTATAAAGGAAAATTATTAGTAGAGCATGCCTTGGATCAACTACTCCCTGTGTGTAGTGAAATGCTTATAAGTGCAAACAGAAACGAATACGAGCAATTTGGTTACCCTGTAATAAAAGACTCAATATATGATCTTGGTCCTTTGGGAGGTATTTATAGTACCATTCAAAAAAGTTCTAATCACTTGAACTTAATAGTAGCCTGTGATGTATTAGGAGTAGATTCATCTATCCTGATCGAAATGATTAACTCTGCAATGGGGAAAAATTTAGTCTATTTACAGGATAATAATAATAAAATTGAACCACTGCCTATCCTATTGAATAAAAACATCCTGTCTGATATAGAAAAACAGATTGAGAAGGGAGATTTTAAATTGCAGAACCTCATTCATGCAATTATACAAAGTAATTACTCCCAAACTGCTTGTATACTGATTAAAGACCGTTTGCTTAACCTTAACACTATGGAGGACCTCAAATTATGATTTCCTTGCCCAATTTTCTTATTATCTCTGGTGAAGAGCGTAATGTAGGGAAAACCATTCTCGCCTGCAATATTATTGCAAAATTCAGCAGAAACTATCCTATAATTGGTCTGAAACTAACACCGCATGTGCATCAGAATGTTGGGAATGCAAAAGCATTAATTACTGATAAAGATCTTGTATTGTATGAAGAAACTGGTGACTATACAAGGAAAGACAGCTCACGAATGTTGACCGCCGGAGCGACAAAAGCTTATTTACTTCAGATAACAGATGAAAGATTGAAAACCGGATTAGAAAAATTTTTAAATATTGCAGGCAGAAATTCTCTTGTTGTTTGTGAATCAGGACGATTACACGATATAATAGAACCCGGGATTTCACTCTTTTTAAGGCATCTTAGCTGTCAGACAGGAGATAAGAGCAAAAAGAAAGCCGGTTCTATTCATACCAGAGTAGTTAATTTTAGTATCAACAGTTTTGATATCAATCTGGATTCTATCATCATAGAAAACAATGAATGGAAACTGAAAGAATTTTAAGATTATTCATATGATAGCATTGCACCAGGCACTTGATATTTTCAAACAAATAGACTTCAGGATGCCAATTGAGGAAGTTTCATTACCGGACTCAATCCAAAGAATTCTAGGCGAAGATATCTATTCAGATCTTAATATGCCTCCATTCGACAAATCTGCAATGGATGGTTATGCTTGTCGATCGGAAGATTTATCACAGTCCTTACAAGTTATTGGCATCCTGCATGCTGGCAGCAATATAATTTATAAAGTGAAACCAGGAACCTGCGTAAAGATCATGACAGGTGCTCCGGTACCTGAAGGAGCAGACACAGTTCTTAAAGTTGAAGATATGGAAGAAGATGGAGAAAATGCCATACGACTATTGTCATCTTCAACAAAAACTAATATATGCAAATTGGGAGAGGATGTAAGAAAAGGCGATCTTGTTTTAAAATCCGGAACCTTGCTCCTTCCCCATCATCTTGCTGTGCTCGCATCAGTTGGCATTTCGAAGGTAAAAGTTTCATCACAGCCAAAAATTGCTATTTTCTCAACAGGCTCAGAACTGGTGGAACCTGATCAAAAGCCAGGCACTGCACAAATTAGAAATAGCAATGCTTATAGTATTCTGGCCCAATTACAAACTATAAATTTGCATGCCGATTACAAAGGCATAGTTGAGGATGATAAAACTAAGATTAAGGATCTGTTAATTGAGCTAAGAGAAAGTTATGATGTTCTGATCGTCACTGGAGGAGCTTCCGTGGGCGAATATGATTTTGTTCCACTTGTATTCAAAGAATTAAACCTGGAATTGAAATTCAATAAACTGGCTATTCAACCAGGTAAACCCTTTAGTTTTGCTGCTGATAAAAATACATTTTGCTTTGGCTTAAGTGGAAATCCCGTTTCTGCTTTTCTTCAGTTTGAAGTATTGGTAAAGCCTTTTCTCTTTCATCTTATGCAGCATTGCTATTCTCCAAAGATCATCAAAGCAGAATTGGCAGAAGAAATCCATAGAAAAAAGGCAGACAGATTGAAATTTTTTCCTGTTACCTTTACTACTGAGGGTCAGGCAGAGGAATTGAAATTTAATGGTTCTGCTCATATTGCCGGCTTAACAAATGCTAAGGGATTTGGATTGTTTCCTGAAAATTGCAAAGTTTTAAATGCGGGAGAAAAAATAGAAATACTATTACTGCAATGAATAAATTCAGTCATACCAACGAGGACGGAAAAGCAAAAATGGTAAATGTAGGTGATAAGCCTGATCAGAAAAGAACAGCCATTGCTGAAGGATTTATTAGTCTGGCACCTAAAACAATTCAACTAGTAAAAGATAATAAACTAAAAAAAGGCGATGTAATCTCTGTTGCTCGTATTGCCGGCATACAGGCTGCAAAGAAAACTTCAGACCTGATTCTATTGTGCCATCCTCTATCTCTCTATAATATTGAAATTTCTGAAGAGATACATGAGGAAGGAATAAAAATAACTTCCCGGGTAGAAACTGTCGGGAAGACCGGTGTTGAAATGGAAGCCTTGACAGCTGTTAGTGTTTCCCTGCTTGCTATCTATGATATGTGCAAATCTGTTGATAAGAATATGGAGATTGGAAGAATAAAACTTATTGAAAAAAGGAAGGAATAATCTCTGAAAAGAATAATCTACATCAACAATCTCAGAATATTTCTGATTGCCCTGGTAGTGTTGCATCATCTGGCCATAACCTATGGCTGACCGTGAAAAAGCAATATTTGATTCAGATGAATTTTCTGAAAAAATTACCTTTCTATAACAATTAGAATAATTGTCCATCATTGTTTGAAGTATCTATATGACAATTAATTTGTTTATATCTATACTATATCTTATATTTCACAATTCAGTGTGACTGTGCAATCTAGCAGAAAGTTATATGCATCTTAGAAACTTATATAGACATGAAGGAAACTGCCTATCATTATTGTTGGCAATAATGTTTCTTGTTTCTGGTATTGAATTGCAGTCACAATCCTCCCCCGTGTATTACCAGCATTACAATTATGAACAGTTTGTAAATCCTGCCATCACAGGCAGAGATCTGTCTCCCTTTGCAATTATTTCCCATAAAAAATACTGGATGAACACCGACAATTCACCTAGTACCACATGCATTGCAGGATCATTTCGCATGGGTCAATTTGATTTTTATACACCCAGAAAAATGCTAAATAAAGGCAATCTTTTGTCAAAAAGCAGAATGGGATTAGGTGCAATGCTTATGTATGAGCAAAACGGACCTTTAAAAATAGTCTACTCATCTCTTAATTACGCCTA